>NZ_JAAZQW010000027.1:0-37125 GCF_012371415.1 Acinetobacter sp. A3 | reverse complement strand
ATACCAAGACACTCACCTAAAATACAAAAGATAATCATTTAAATCTCTAATAAATACCCACCTTGCCACTACTGAATAGACATAGACAAAATGAGCACTTATGCAAATATTTGTCTATATTTTTAGTTATAGTTAATTACTCTCTTTTGGAGAGTCAGAGATTGGAAAATTAAAGCGTCGCTAAAATATCTTTCAAAGTTTGACGAGGATTCTCAGATTTGGTAATTGGACGACCAATCACCAAATGCGTCGAACCATCTAGCATGGCTTGTTTGGGTGTGACAATGCGTTTTTGATCATCAGCGTTAGCACCTTCTGGGCGGATACCTGGCGTCACTAAGGCAAAATCTTGTCCCAAAGTATCACGCAACATTTTTGCTTCTTGTGCAGAACATACTACCCCATCTAAACCACTATCTTTTGTGAGTTTAGCCAATCGCTGCACTTGCTCAAACGGCTCAATATCTAAACCTAAGTCTTTTAAATCTTCACGCCCCATAGATGTCAATACAGTCACCGCAATCAGTTGTGTTTGGTAATTCCCCGCTTTTAAACGCTCCACGCAGGTCTCCATCATTTTTCGGCCACCAGAGGCGTGCACATTGACCATCCAAATACCCAAGTCAGCTGCAGCACAGACCGCTTGCGCAGTTGTGTTTGGAATATCATGAAATTTTAAATCCAAAAACACTTCAAACCCTTGCGCATGCAAGGCTTTAACTACACTTGGACCTTCATGGGTAAATAACTCTTTACCAACTTTTACTCGACATAATGCAGGATCTAACTGCTCTGCAATGGTTAAGGCGTCATATTGGCTTTTAGCATCGAGGGCAACAATGATACTCAAGAGAATTACCTATGAATTAGACAAATAATGCTTATTATAAAGTGATTCGCATGAGGCAGATAGTCAAAAGACAGCTCAAATCTGATCATAAGTGGAATAGATGACTATAAAAATATAAGCATAAAAAAACACCCCAAAGTAAACCTTGGGGTGTTGCTTTTAAATTAACTTAATTTGCTAATTTAAAGGGCATTAGAAGAACGGTCTTCTGTATGCACATCTAATACTGTTTTTTCATGGCGCGTATGTGCAGCAGCTTCAGCAGCAGCCAGTTGAGCTGCATGAATTTGCTCTTTACGCAGATGTTCAATGTCTTTACGTAGTCGCTTAATTTCCCAACTATTTTGGAATACACGGAAAACTTGCACACCCAACAACAGTCCCAACACTAAACCAAGTGCTAACGTGATTAGTAATAATAAGCCCAAACGCATAGCAGGTACTTGGGTAAACAACAGATCCACCGAAAGTTCAGTGCCGTTTTGCAAAACCAGTGCCAGAGAATATCCAAATAGAATAACTAAAATAGCGACGAGAACGTAACGCATAAACACCCCTAGGAATTTTATTTATTTGCCGATTCGTTTACTGCATCACGTAGTGCTTTACCCGGCTTAAAATGCGGTACAGCTTTAGCCGCAACTTCTACAGACTTACCTGTTTTTGGGTTACGACCTACACGTGGTTCACGGTGATGCAATGCAAAACTACCAAATCCACGAATTTCAATTCGGTTATCTGCCGATAGTGATGCAATCATTTGATCTATCATTATCTTAACAGCTTCTTCCACCAATGGCTCAGCCAGATGTGGATTTTTCAAAGCAATTCGTTCTATCAAGTCAGACTTATTAAGTGCTTCAATAGTCATCTGCGACCTCTTTAATTATCAAGCTACTTTTACCTAAAACTGATAATAACCTGTTTAAATACAAAACGGTAGCGTAATAATTGAATACTACGCTACCGTTTACAGTATTTGTGTAAAAAGTATTAGTTAATTTACATTAACAATACAGTTTACCCGCAACTTAGTTGCCCATTTGAGCTTTGATCAAATCACCAATAGTCTTAGGACCATTGTCTTGACCGCTAGCTGCTGTTTTCAAGTTAGCAACTGCTTCTTTCTCTTCAGCTTCGTCTTTCGCTTTGATAGACAAGTTGATAGAGCGAGATTTACGATCTACGTTGATGATTTTCGCTTCAACTTCTTGACCAACTTCTAAGAACTTAGTTGCATCTTCAACACGATCACGGTTGATTTCAGATGCTTTAAGAGTTGCTTCAACTTCGTCAGCTAACTTAACAGTTGCGCCACGAGCGTCAACAGCAGTTACAGTACCTTTAACCAAAGCACCACGTTCGTTAGCAGCTAAGAAATCGTTGAATGGATCGCTGTTCAATTGCTTGATACCAAGGCTGATACGGTTGCCTTCAGCGTCTACAGAAAGGATAACCGCTTCAACAGTGTCACCTTTCTTGTAGCGACGGATAGCTTCTTCGCCTTGCTCGTTCCAAGAAATGTCAGACAAGTGAACCAGACCATCGATACCGCCTGGTAAACCGATGAAGATACCGAAGTCAGTGATTGACTTGATAGTACCTGAAACTTTTTCACCTTTGTCGTGGTTCTTAGCAAACTCTTCCCATGGGTTAGCACGAGTTTGTTTGATACCAAGAGAAATACGACGACGCTCTTCGTCAACTTCAAGAACCATAACATCAACTTCATCACCAATCTGAACAACTTTAGATGGGTGGATGTTTTTGTTTGTGTGGTCCATTTCTGAAACGTGAACTAAACCTTCAACGCCTTCAGCGATTTCTGCGAAACAGCCGTAGTCAGTTAAGTTAGTTACGCGAGCTTTAACGATAGAACCTTTAGGATAACGGCTCATGATCGCTAACCATGGATCTTCGCCTAATTGCTTAAGACCTAAAGATACGCGGTTACGCTCTTTGTCAAATTTAAGTACTTTAACAGTAACTTCTTGACCCACTTCAACCACTTCTGATGGATGCTTGATACGTTTCCAAGCCATGTCAGTGATGTGAAGAAGACCATCAATACCACCAAGGTCAACGAATGCACCGTAGTCAGTAAGGTTCTTGATTGTACCAGTAACAGTTTGACCTTCTTCAAGCTGAGCAAGAAGTGCTTCACGGTCAGCTGAAGATTCAGCTTCCATCACTGCACGACGAGATACAACAACGTTGTTACGTTTAGCATCAAGTTTGATAACTTTGAACTCTAACTCTTTGCCTTCAAGGTGAGTTGTGTCACGGATAGGACGAGTGTCTACCAAAGAACCTGGTAAGAACGCACGAACTGGACCGATGTCTACAGTGAAACCGCCTTTAACTTTACCAGAGATAACACCAGTAACGATTTCGCCGTCTTCAAAGATTTTTTCAAGTTTAGTCCAAGTTTCAGCACGTTTCGCTTTTTCACGTGATAAAACAGTTTGGCCCATACCGTTGTCAAGTGCTTCAACAACAACATCAACGGTGTCACCAACTTGAACTTCAAGTTCGCGTTGTTCGTTTAAGAATTCAGCGCGGTCTACAACGCCTTCTGATTTAAGGCCAGTATCAACTGTTACCCAGTCAGAGTCGATGCTTACTACAACGCCTTGGATGACAGCACCCTTTTCAACGTTGAGGTTTAATTCGCTTTCTTCAAAGAGGGCTGCAAAAGATTCGGTCATGATATACCTGATAAAGTCAGCGGTCTTGGATCAGACAAGGCCGGTTTAGTTAAGCGTCTACATAGTCCGTATAAAACTGATCAAGCTATGCGTTCGCTGAATATATTGGTTCACGCCTATTAAGCGCGGCTAATACCAAGCTTCTGATCGACATAAGCCGTCATTAATGCAAATACTTCATCAATGTTCAGTTCAGAACTATCAATGATGTAAGCATCATCTGCCGGCTTAAGCGGAGCAACAGTGCGCTCCATGTCACGTTTATCGCGAGCTTGGATATTCGCTAAAATGTCGCTTATTTTAGCATCCAGCCCCATACCCTGCAACTGTTTTACACGTCTTTGTGCACGTGACTCCGCCGAAGCCGTTAAATAGATTTTGGCCTGTGCTTCAGGAAAAATACTGGTTGCCATATCACGCCCATCTGCCACCAAGCCCGGTGATTGGGCAAAAGCGTGCTGGCGGGCAAGCAATGCACTTCTTAGTTCTGGCACAGCTGCCACTTTAGAAGCATACTCACCTACACGTTCAGTACGAATAGTTTGGCTAACATCTTCACCATCTAGTAGCACTTGAGTTGCGTCTGATTGGGTTACGAATTGAATATTTAAGTGCGTTGCGATGTTAATGCACGCTTGCAACTCTGTATCTAAACGATCTAACAGATTTTGCTTATGCAAAGCCAAACCAAGCAAACGATACAAAGCGCCTGAATCAAGTAAATGAAATTGATAATGTGCTGCCAGTTTTGCAGCTAAGGTACCCTTACCTGAGCCACTTGGGCCATCAATGGTAATAATTTGAACGGTCATGATGTTTCCGTAATGATTTAGAGAGATTTGGCCAGTTTAGACAAGCCAATTTTAATTGCAGTTTTTAGTTGAGCCAAAATAGCCTTACTCACAAATGGCACACGAGTTTGTAACTCAATGCTGTAGGTCACCAAAGTTTTATTATCAGCTATATCCTGAAATTCAATGACCCCCAAATGATGTTTGATCAATGGGTTTTTAATGATTTTATATTCAATACGCTGATTTGGTTCAAGCAAGGTAATTTGTTCCTGCAAAGGCTTAATTGGCCCAATACCCATGCGACGTACGGAACCTACTCCATCAGGGCGCTCAGGGTCAGCTGAATCTTTCACACGCACTACCTGCATAGGCGCAAAGGCAATGTTATATGTCGCATGTTTAGACAGTAATTCAAAAACCTGCGCAACAGGCGCATTAAATTCTTTTTTGATTTGAATGGCGTTCATGGTAAGACCTGAGAATAAATTATTAAATGATCTGTTATTCAGTTTAACGTAAATTAGCAGTAAAACTCAGGTTTGCTTTTGATCATCTAGGTCATTTATCAGCGATTGCTGCTTTTGTTGTTTCTTTTGTGCACGACGCATCTTAAAAAAATCACTTAACTGACTTGAGCATTGTTGCTCTAAACAACCTGATTGAAATTCAAAAATATGATTGTAATATCCCGATTCTAAAAGCTTTCTGGCACTGATTAATGAACCCGCTTTGGGTTCTGTCGCGCCAAACACTACCCGTTTAATTCGCGCATGAATCAATGCCCCCACACACATGGTGCAAGGCTCTAAGGTGACATATAAGGTTGCATCTTCCGGTAAACGATAGTTTTTAATATTGGCGCAAGCGGCACGGATAGCCACAATTTCAGCATGTGCAGTTGCATCATGTAAAGAAATAGGTGCGTTATAGCCCGCACCGATCACTTGGTTTTGACTCACAATCACTGCGCCCACGGGAATTTCTCCCTGTGCTGCAGCCAATGCAGCCTGCGCATAAGCAAGCTGCATCCAATCTTCATCACTATAGTGTTGTTCTGACATTAAAATAACAGCGAAATAGAATGAAAAATTAAATAATTTCGTATTGCTTTAACAATTCATTCCAGCTTTCAATAGTGGTCACAGGTGGATTATCTACAAAAATATTTTTGAGATTAATCTTTCCGTTTTGTTGCCACGCAGGTGCCAAGTCTTTATCGACTAAACGAGCACGCACACCTTCTACAAAATCTGCATGACGGATTTTCCAGTCAGAAATTTGAGTTTCAAGTTCAAATACTTCATTCCAAGAATGAACTTGCTTACCCCATTGCCATAGCAACCAAGTTAAAGCAGCTGTGGTTGGTGAACCTTTTTGTAGATTTTCGCTGGCTTGGCGCAACCAGTCACTACGCGCATCACTCAAGCCAATAATCGACTCGTAATCACTTTCAAAACTCACACCACGGCACACACTTTGAATCACATCTAAAGAGTTTTGTAACGGCCCCGGGCCTACAGGACGATGCATACTGTTCAAGGTGTCATCAATGGCACGGAAGTCACCTGCTGGGTAATGATTCCAGTCAATATTAATGACTTTATCTAACACTGCTGCACGTTGTGCATCACAAATATGCGTTGCCCAACCAATACCATAAGCACCCGCTGCAGTCATGATTGAACCTGTTAAACCAGTGAACAAACCAATCGCACCACGGTCTGCCAAGAAGCGGGTTGCGCCTACATCTGGGTACAAGCCAATATTAATTTCTGGCATCGCTAAACGTGAATATGGTGTTACCAAACGGAATGGCGCAGCCATGAAGAGACCTAAACCACCGCCCATCACATAACCTTCACCCCAAACCAACACTGGCTTGGCATAGTTATGCAACAACAAGTCCAGTGCATATTCTTGCTCAAAGAATTTATTGGCGGTTGCAACTTCATCATTAATAACCAACTGGCGTAACTTACGCACATCACCACCTGCACAGAATGCTTTTGGTGTAGTCGAATCCAGCCAAATTGCTTTCACACTGTCATCAGTATGAAAGTCTTCAAATACTGCCAATAATGCAGAAACAATTGATTCATCCAAAGCATGCAATGATTTTGGGCGATTTAAACGCACAATGCGCCAGCCATTTTTTGCTTCTTCTACAATTAAATCTGGGTGGTATTCTTTTGAAATGGGAGAATGTGTCATGCGTCCAGCTGCCAGTCTATAGGCTCAATGCCATTTTGTTTAAGATAATTATTTGATTTTGAAAATACTTTACACCCAAAAAAACCACCACGATTTGCTGCCAGTGGCGATGGATGTGCTGCCTTCAATATCAGATGTTTATTCGGATCTATACGTTGTCCCTTACGTTGTGCATATGCGCCCCATAAAATAAACACAATATGCTCACGTTGTTGATTTAACACATCAATCACATGATCTGTAAAATCTTCCCAACCCTGCTTTTGGTGCGAGGTTGGTTGTCCTGCTTGTACAGTTAACACACTGTTGAGTAACAACACCCCTTGTTCCGCCCAATGGGTTAAATCGCCGTGGCGTGGAACAGGTATACCTAAATCTGTATGTAACTCATGGAAAATATTACGCAAAGATGGGGGTAATGCAACCCCTCTTTGCACAGAAAAGCTGAGTCCATGCGCTTGATTTGGCCCATGATAAGGGTCTTGCCCAATAATAACCACTTTCACCTGATTTAAAGGGGTGGTATTTAAAGCGTTAAATATCAGCGAACTTGGTGGATAAATCACCTTATTCTGTTGTTTTTCTTGCAACAAAAACTCACGTAGCGCATCCATTTGAGGACTTAATAAAAATTCAGCCAAGCTGTATTTCCAACTGTCATCCAACTGGACTTTGTTTAAGCTCGCATATTGCTGCTCAGTAAAAGACATGCTTGTATCAATCCTTGTAGATGTCTAATGGTCTGGTTTAAAGTTTGACTTGTAACTCAACATTAGGGTTTTGAAACTTCATCCCCTGTTTTAATTTTTCATACATTTGAGGGTCTGACCACTCTGCCTGCACTTGATCAGAAAAATGGATTTGCGCTAACTGCAACTCACCCATTTGTGCATTTTCAATATCTTCTAAAAAGCTTTGTGCATAGCCTGTATCTGTTTCATGCACAATCACAGAATAGACCTCTACATCACCTTCCCCATTTTGTGTGATGGTCGATGCCAATACCTGCTGTGCCAAATAAAAGAAAATGCGAGAAAACTGCTCTGCCGATGGTGACACAGGCAAAGATACCCAACGTGCACTAAATTTTTTGCAGGCCTGAATATACTCAGGGTCATCATGCTCCCAAAAACAAATTGCATGATCAAAAGCATCAAATAATTCTTTAATAACGCCTTTGAGTAAGCCAAAGTCATACACCATTTGACCATGATCAAGTTTGGAAGCTTTCAGTAACAATTCTACTTTATAGCTATGACCATGAATCGAGCGCTTGCAACGGTCGGAAGTGCAATTACGCACAATATGTGCATTTTCAAACTTAAATAACTTACGAATTATCATGTGTCGTTAGGTCATCACAATATTTGGGGGATATTCCTTATAATTATAATGCAAAACGTGAACAATAAGCTAATTTTAGCCCTCAGATTGCCTGACAATAACAGTATTTAAAGATGCGTTCTCATGTCAATTTGAGCTAAGATCAAAAGCTCAGCAAAGCTCGCCCACTTAAAACCAATTAAAAAGGCGTCAAACTTCGATATGCCACATCAACCGTTTTCTCACTACGTACAAATTCACTGCTAAATTGTCGTTTACGCTCACTCAACACCACTTCTATTTTCGCTTTAAAATAATTAGATTGCACACCCAGCAAACCTGAAAACTCGTTGCGTATTGACGCATCTACATTCTGAAAGCCTTCCAACTCCCACAACGCATTCACGTTACTAAAATGTTCTAAGTTCGCATTGCGACGGTCTAATAAATTTTGTATAGCAGCAACATCCAGTTTTTCATCTAAACTCACCAACACTAATGCTGGTGCAGTATTGATGTTGATGGTCGTGTCACGTTTTGGCAATGCACTCACATAAGGCGTAAGTAACTGATATTTACCGCCCTCGAAACCTCGGACTTGTTTTAATTCCTCAACACTGTGAAATAAATTATTGGGCGGTAAATATGGCAGCGGCAAACCTTGATAATAACTCGACTCTGCACCCATTGCGCCACTCGGTTCATCATCCGGGTCTTGCCAATCAATCACCGCTTCACTCAGCTGCGCAGGCAAACCCACCCGCTGCAACAATTTTTCAAAATACTTTTTAGCTTTTTCATTGATCTGATTTTCAGGTGTCAGCAAACTATTTAAATTAAATTTACCCGACTCATCTTGTAGCACACCTGACACATAGCCATCTTCGACTGGAAATGGTGGCATTGGTTTCGCCCAGTTTTCTTGTAAATGATCGACCTGCCCTGCATTTTTAGCATCATCTTGCAGCAACTCTGAAAAAAATACTTCAGCACTTTTGGCATACAAAAGTGCCTGATTTTGTCGCATTAAATAAGCAGTATTCTCACTGGTATACATTTGTCGTTTAGCAATGGTCGCCGCCAAAATTGTAGCTAAGGCAACCAACATCAAAATCGTAATCAAGGCTATACCTTGCTGTGATTTGATAATGCGTGAGGTCTGTGTATGGTGTAAACGCATGGCCGCCCTTTGTCTTTATTTATTTTGATTATTTTTATTTAAAAAATCGGTCTGTAATAAACTAAAAACCCATTCATACTGCACATCACGCACAGTCAAATTAATTTTTACGCCTTTGGGTAAAAGTCGAAGCTGCTCGGTTTGGTTTGGATTGATCGGGTTTTCAGGCCAGCTATTTAATGTTTGAGGATTTAATACCATTATTTCAAACGCATCGACCTGATCCAACAACACGCTTGATTCAGGCTGGTCATGCCCTGTTTGATGCAAATTACGATATTTTAAACGATACACCTTTTTTTCATCGGCACGATATTGATATTCGACACGTTCATTCGGTGAAATACCTTGTTGCAAAGGATCAGTCACACCTGTTTTACTAAAATTAAAACGTCCATTTTGTAAGACCAATGCAGGTTGTTGTTGCCCTTTTACATTCGCAGCCAAAGGCACAGCCTGTAAGGTATCACGTAAAATTTGCTGATAGCTTTCCTGCAACTGCTCCAAATTGGCTTCATGCATGGTATTGCGGTCTTTGACTTTAGATAAATAATCAAACACCTTCCAACCCAATGCAGACAGCACAGCAAAAATGGCAATCGCAACCAATAACTCAACTAGGGTAAAGCCTTTTCTTGCACTCATAGGTTTTGCTCACGTGCATTAAAAAACACCAAAGACGTTACCCCTGCTTCAACCTGCCCAGTCTCTGTATTATATAAACTGATTTGAATATCCACACGTTGCACATTTGGGCTAATGGTCGCTTGTGTGGACTTGTCAATTTGCCAAGTTTCACCCTGCTGAGTAACCTGTTTTGACTCTGTACCACTTAACCACTGGCGATTCATTTCCATAGATGCCACTTCATTCAAGGCCACAAATTGCGCCTTGGTTCTTAAAATAGCGTTTGCGGTAGATTGAGTGTACTGCATGGCTACTTTAGTCATGGCCATGGCAGCCGTTGCAAAAATTGCCAAAGCGACCATCACTTCAAGCAGTGTAAATCCGTTAACTTTCATGGATTTTCCCTAAATGATCGACTTCAATTTCCGCACCTACAGGGCGTTGTTCAAAATAAAATTGAATCCGCACAGGTTTGGCTTCACCATTACCCAGCCAAATCAAGGCAGGCGCATTACTTTGCAATAACTCACTCTGATTCGCTTGTGGATAATTTTGCTCTAAAGATAAAATTTGGATAGAAACTTGTTCAGGCAAAGTTCTCGTTTTAAATTCTGTATAAGTTTGCCATTTTTGATTATTTTGCAGGCTTAATTGCTGCTCTGAAGCGTAAGGCTGATATTCCAAAACGTCATAGCGTGCAGGAGAAACATCGGTTGCGGTATGCAAATTTAAAGCAAAAATACGTGCTTGATCATTGGCTTCACGGTTCAGTTGACGCAAATCCAATAAAAACACTTCCCGTGCCTGCATGGCTTTACGCTGATCGACACCACCAATATTCATTAAAACCAGTGATGCCATGATTGCCATAATCACAATCACCACCATCAATTCAATGAGCGTGAAACCGCGTACCGAAGACAGTGGAGTGTTCATATTTTAATTAGGTCAATTGTTCAAAAGACTGTGCTTGTTTTGGCATAGCCAAAGCCTGATCAATATAGGCCACGCGTAGAGTATCCCGCGAACCCAAATAACGCTGATAAAAGCTTGAGTTTAAAATAGCTGCCGCACCATGCGTCAACGCCCAAATGGAAGCTAAATAGTCACGTACTTCCATGTGACTATGAATAGATTCTAAATATTGTTCAGTCATGCGGATAATAATGCGTAATCGGCTTTTACGAACTTGATAGAGTTCACTAAACAACAAGCCAATGCCAACACCTGTGGTAGAAAGACGCTCTTCAATTTGATGAAAAAGCACAGTGCGCTCAGGATGATGCAAGTGATGCAGCATAAAAAATGCTAAATGTTCTGGAAATTGCTTTTCAGCATCTTTAATCATTTCTAGCAACATGCGCTCATTACGAATAATGAGCAACATGTACAACTCATCTTTACTTTGAAAGTGTTTATATAGAGTCCCTTTGGCCAAATCCAGTTCTGCTGCCAAAGCATCAAGAGTCATTCCTGCTTCACCATTTTCCAAAAGCAATTGCTCTGCCACTTGGAAAATTAACGTTTCTCTTGCTCGAAACTGAGCCTGACGATCCATCTTCACCCGATAAACTCTCTTTTCACTATTCTATCAATTAAAATTTTCATATCTCACGTGGACATGCGCCACATTTACACACATCCAGCGTGTAAATTAATGTCCTTTGAGTAGGTTTTCAAAGTTTTGTGTTGTTATGAAAGCCATTTCCTCTAAGGACTTATCATATACATCACTTAGGGCTTTGGCTACATACGGAACGTATTTTGGCTCATTTGTCTTACCGCGATATGGCACAGGTGCCAAATATGGACTGTCTGTTTCTATGAGCACACGATCTAAAGGCACTTGTTTGGCCACATCCCGCAAATCTTGTGCATTTTTAAAAGAAACAATGCCCGAAAATGACACATAGTAACCGCAATCTAGCACCGCTTTGGCAGTTACCCAATCTTCAGTGAAACAATGTAAAACGCCATGGGTCGATTTTTCGGCACGGATGATATCCACCGTGTCTTGCTTGGCAGCGCGGGTATGCACTACAACTGGTTTCTTCACAGCTTGCGAGGCATGAATATGGCGTGCAAAACAGGCTTTTTGCTCCGCAACAAAATCGGTACTGTGAAAATAGTCTAGACCTGTTTCCCCCAAAGCCCAGACTTTGTCTGCTTGTGCCAAAGCTATCAGTTGCTCTATGGTAGCTCGTGCCATATTTTCCGCATTTTCACAGGGATGTACCCCAACGCTATAACCTACATCAGCATGACGAGCTGCAATTGCAGCCAAGGCGATATGATCGTCCAACTCAACCGAGATACCCATTATTTTAGAGACACCTGCGAGACGTGCCTGTGCAATAGCTGCATCTAAGTCACCATCATAAGGGCTTAAATCCAACATGGTTAAATGACAATGTGTATCTACAAACACGATTTTTTCCTAAAAGCAAACTACCTACATAGTGTAACTTGTACGGTTGTCAGACTTAAGCCCCGCAAGGATTCTTTCGGCTTCTGATTTGTAATAAACGCCTTTTTCACCACTGAGCTGAATGCCAAATCCCTGTAATTTGATACCATTTTGCTTTTGGGAAATCCAAATCACTTTGCCTGTTAGGGGAATTTTTTGTGATTGCTCAGGTAAAGTCGCGAGTACAAAAATTTCTTCGCCCATTTTTACAGGTTGTTTTGAGGGTACAAATAAGCCACCGCCCACAACGTATGGCATATAACTTAAATATAGCGTTTCAAGATCAGGAATATTGGCCTGAATAATACCGCCCATACGTGGTTGCATGATTTTCCCCTTAAATATTCATTAACTTAATACATAATTGATCAAGCACCAGATTACTTTGCACGTTTTGCTCAAGCATTGGCTTAGTTTGCTGTAATTCTGCATATAAGCCAAATAAACTTTCCAAGTCATATTGTTCGGCTAAATGCTGCAAAGCAGTGCTTAAATCTAGATTTTTAATGCTTTGATTTAGCTTGACACAAATTAAATCACACAACAAGTATTCAAACATTTGACTGAACTCGGTAAAACTCAGCGCTTTGTTCCATTTTGTTGCGATTGCTATTGGCATATTTTTTTGAGTGACCAATCTATACCAGTCTTTAAGAAAATCTGTACGTTGCTCAAGCCATGCCGCCTCTGCCAACGCTAAAGCCTGCAATGGCATGTGGTTGGACAGATTCATCAACAATTGTTGCTTAGTTACATCCAAATCAGGTAAATGCTGCTGCAAATATGCTGTGGCTTGCACTGAATCAATACGGTCTAAAGCAAAATGCTGTAAACGGCTGCGAATGGTTGCAGGTAATTTAAGATAATGATCTGCCAGCAAAATAATCACAATCCGATCACCTGGCTCTTCTAAGGTTTTTAGTAAAGCATTGGATGATGCTATATTTAAGGCTTCAGCAGGTTCAATCACAATTACCCGCCAACCATCTACCGTTTGCTGGACAAAAGGTAATAAATCACGGATCTTCTCGATCTTAATTTTCGCGTTTTGTTTTTTATTCTCTTCATCGGTGCTGATATAGACATAATTTGGATGTGTATCTGATTTTAACCACTGACAACTACTACATTCACCACAAGGCTGTGATTGTACATCACGCTGCTGGCACAAAATCCAGGCCACAAATTGCTGTGCAAAAGCTTCTTTACCACAACCCTGCTTACCAAAAAATAATAAACCATGCCCCATTTGGGGAAATCGACCAGTCAGGTTTTCCCAAACTTGTTGCTGCCACGGATAAACGTGTCCAATTACATCATGCTGCATGGTGGGCAATTCACTTATTCAAAATGGGCAATATCCATTGCATTTAATCGGTCTAAGTCTGCCTGCGTATCCACCCCAGGTGGTAAATTCGCTTCTGCTACAGCAATAGCAATACGATGGCCATTTTCCAACACACGCAACTGCTCTAAACTTTCCAATTTTTCCAATGTGCCCATTTCCCAAGTCACGTATTCTTGTAACAACGCTACACGGTAAGCATATAAACCTAAATGACGATAGGCATGTGCATGCAATTTCACTTCCGCTGCTTTTGCACCATCACGGTCATAAGGGATTGTGGCACGACTAAAATACAAAGCCTGATTGTGCTTTGACATCACCACTTTCACAATGCTATCACGAGTGAATTCATCTAGTTGCTGAATCGGCTCACACAGCGTAGACATAGAGCACTCGGATTGATCTTCAAGTAACTGTGCCACTTGTTTCACCAACTGTGCAGGTAAAAGTGGTTCATCACCCTGCACATTCACAATAATATCGTTTTCATCCCAACCTTTTATACGTGCCACTTCACTTAAACGGTCTGTACCAGAGGGATGGTCTGCCGAGGTCAGCACTACATCAACTCCTTCGGCACGACATAACTCAGCAATACGAGCATCATCGGTCGCCACACACAAGTCATCAAAACCTGCCACTTTTTTAGCCTGATCGACCACACGTAAAATCATGGCACGACCATGAATTTCCAACAAAGGTTTGCCTGGTAGACGTGAGCTGGCATAACGTGCAGGGATAACAATGTGCTTCATAATGTTCCTTCAGGCAGGTTTAAACCTAATTGTTTCAATTGTTGATGTAAGGTGACATAGCAGGCCGATGACAACACGGCCTCTACAGGCACGACCCAAATTTCACGCTGAAAATCTGGATATTGCTTTAACAATGCCAATAATTTCACTGCATCTTTTTCTGTGGTAATGATCGGTTGCGAGTCTTCAAACTGCAAATCGGTAATTTCATAGTCATGGTGATCTGGAAATTCGTGACATTGAAACTGTGTCACCCCCATCGACTCTAAAGTTCTATAAAATCGTTGAGGAAAGCCAATACCAACCACCGCATAAAAACTTTGGGTCGGGTCAAAAATTAGTTCTTGTTCAGGATGCAACAAATACGGTGTCGCCACAGCGAGATGCATATTTAAGTTCGAGTGCGGTTGTGCTGCATGTTCAATCACGGTGGCATCATCCAAACGCGATTTTGGTTCTCGCAAATAACCTTCAGGCAAAATTTTCTCGTTACCTAAACCGCGGTTATTATCTAAAACAATCCATTCCAGTTGACGGTTTAAAGCCAAATGCTGCAAGCCATCATCACCGATAATCAAGTCTAAATCATGCTGTTCAAGCAGTAGCTCAATACTTTTTTGACGATTTGGCCCTACAGCCATCGGCACACCTGTTGATTGCACAATCAAGGTTGGCTCATCGCCTACTGCTTCAACATCGGCATCAATACCCACATAGGCTGGAAATGGACCTTTGCCGCCATAGCCCCGACTGATCACGCCAACACGTACATTTAGACTTTGCAGATATTTCACCAAGTGAATCAGTAAAGGGGTTTTACCACTACCACCAACAGTAATGTTACCAATCACCATGACTGGTACGGGCGCGGTATAAGCCTTTTTAATACCTGAACGATATAAATTTTGATTCAATAAACTCACGCCACGATACAACATCGACAACGGTCTAAGCACAACCAGCCATTTGGCTTGTTTATGCCAAGCGTCCTGAATGAATTGTGCCAAAGACATGAGTTAATGTTCCTCAAAATTACGTTGATGCAACTGAAAGTATGCACCTTTTCGCGTCATAAGCTCTTGATGTGTACCTTGCTCTAGAATTCGTCCCTGATCCATCACCACAATACGATCAGCATTTTCAATGGTAGATAAACGGTGTGCAATAACAATGGTCGTACGGTTTAGCATGGCCGCATCAAATGCGCGCTGAATAAAATATTCAGATTCATTATCTAAAGCACTGGTAGCTTCATCTAGAATTAAAATGGGCGCATTTTTTAAAATAGCACGAGCAATGGCGATACGTTGTCGTTGACCACCTGACAAATTCAATCCTTGCGCACCCAATGGTGTGTCATAGCCTTGTGGTAAAGCCATAATAAAATCATGTGCATAGGCGGCTTTGGCTGCAGCAATAATGGCATCATCACTAGCACCTTCAAGCTGACCATAGGCAATATTTTCTCGTACCGTGCGGTTAAACAACACCACTTGCTGATTAACCATGGCGATTTGTGAGCGTAGGCTATTTAACTCAATATCACGAATATCTTGCTGATCAAATAAAATTTGCCCTGAGGATGCTTCCTGAAAACGCACCAACAGATTGACCAATGAAGTCTTGCCTGCACCAGAACGCCCCACTAAAGCGACCGTTTCACCTGCTTTGACATCTAGATTAAAGTCATGAATAGCATGATGACCATCTGAGTACACCAAATTGACATTCTTAAACTGTAGGTTGCCCTTTAGGTTTGGCGTGAGCGTGCCCTGATTATCTTCTTCAGGCATATCTAGCAGTTCAAATACTGAATGTGCTGCAGCCAAACCACGCTGTAATTTTTCATTAATATCGGTCAAGGCTTTAATTGGTTTACTGAGCATACCTGCCGCAGTGATATATGCCACAAACTCGCCTGCTGAAATATCACGCAAAATTTCAGGTCGTAATGCAATCCAAATAATAATGGCCAACGCAATCGACATAATAAACTGTACGACTGGGCTGTTCAATTGTTGCACAGCCACCATCTTTAGACCACGACGTAAATTTTCTAAAGAATTTTCTTTAAAACGGGTTTGTTCATAGCTTTGGCCACCAAAGCCTTTCACCACTAAATTACCATTTACAGTTTCTTGCACCACGTGGTTTACATCACCCATGGTGTCTTGTACCTGAATAGACAAACGGCGCATACGTTTTGCTGCTTTACGAATCAGCAAACCAATTAATGGGCCAAACACCAAAATACATAAGGTCAAACGCCAGTTGGTGTACAGCAAATATCCCAACAAACCCAAAGTAATTAAACCCTGCTGTACCAAAGTACGCAGGGACTCCGTAGAAGCAGCGGTCAACTGCTCTACGTTATACATAATTTTGGCCGTAATGTGACCACTGGTATTGTCCAGATAATACTGTGCAGGCAGACGAAGTAGTTTTGCAAAAACTTCCTGACGAATATTAAAAACCAAATTACGTGAAATCACCGCGGTAAAGTATCCTCCAATAAAGGTGCCTAAACCGCGGAAAAACATTAAAGCAACAACTAAAAGTGGAAAAAGTGTCGTAAACGACTGGTCTCGCTCCTGAATGGCGTTAATAATTTTCTCTAAGAGTTTTGCCACTGAAACTTCTGTGGCTGCATTGATGGCAAAACCAACAATGACCAGAATAGCCAAACCCCAAAAAGGGAGCAAATATCTCAGAAGACGGCGGTAGACCTGTAAATCCTTCTTCACTAATAACCTCGAGTTGGGACTTTCGTACTGATATTGATGTTGACGAAACCAAGTTGTCCTGCGACATCCATCACCCGAATCACATCCTGATGGCTTGCTTTGGCATCTGCAGCAATAATAAACATTAAATCACGACGATCTTGCGAAATTTGTTTAATTGCTGTGTTTAAGTCTGCCACTTCTTTAGTAGAAAGTGCCTGACCATTCACAGAGTAATGCCCTGTAGAGTCGACCACCACTTCAATTTTATGTTCATAGGATTTTGGTGGAACACCCTGCGCTTCAGGCAAGGTTAAATTCATACGGCTAAACTGGTTAAATGTGGTCGAAAGCAATAAAAACACCAAGATAAACAATAAACAGTCAATCATTGGGGTCAAGTTAATATGAATATCTTCGACTTGCGAGCGTTTGAATTTCATATCTTCACCCTAGCTAACTTTCTTCACATCTTGCGCATTCAACTCAGGTTCAGCCTGAGTAAGTGGTTTTTGATGAAAAAGTCCTGCATGAAATAAGGTCGATTGCTGCTCTAATTCCGCAACATACTCTTGCACCAAACGCTGAAAATAACGATAGGCAAATAACGCAGGAATTGCAATTAACATCCCCGCCGCAGTAGTAATCAAAGCTTTAGAAATCCCTGGAATCATGAGTGTGGGATTGCTTGCACCCACATCAATCACTAAAAATGATTCAATAATTCCAAGCACTGTACCTAACAAACCCAATAATGGCGCAACAGCACTGAGTGTCCCTAAAAAATTAATATTTTTTTCTAAATACCCAATTTCTTGTGATGCAGTCGCTTCCATTTGTGCACGTGCATATTGTTCTGATTGTTGTTGGTTACGCGCTCCCGCAACAAAAATACGACCTAGGGTACTGTTTTTTAAGCTTTCATTTTGGTTTAACTGTTGCAACACTGTAGACAAACTCTGTCCACGGTTTAATAACAGTGCATTTGGCAACACTCCAGCACGCTTTAAACGCATAAAACGCTCAATGGTGATGGCAACGGTAAATACCGAGCACAACACCAACGGCAGCATAAGCCAACCACCTGCTTTTACTAATTCCCACATTCGTTTTTCCCCAATAAATACGAATTAAAATTAATCGGACAGGCAAATATTTAAAATGCCATCCAGCTCTTCCAGAGAGTGATAGCTGATGACCAATTTGCCTTTGCCCTGCTTGTTATAATCAATTTTTACATCTGCACTAAAGCGCTCAGACAAACGCTGTGTGA
This sequence comes from Acinetobacter sp. A3, assembly GCF_012371415.1. Lineage (NCBI taxonomy): Bacteria > Pseudomonadati > Pseudomonadota > Gammaproteobacteria > Moraxellales > Moraxellaceae > Acinetobacter > Acinetobacter sp. A3. The sequence continues at coordinate 18,866 of NZ_JAAZQW010000027.1, read as the reverse complement.
GTTGTTGAATATCGGGAGCAACTACAGTTTTAGGTTTTTCTTGTTTTGGTGCATTGAAATCACGCACCAATTGCTCTGTTTGTCGTACCGATAAATTCTTTTCAATCACATGCTGTGCAACTTTGAGCTGATCTTTGGCTTTTAAAGTTAAAATCGCACGTGCATGCCCCATATCCAGCAAACCTTGCTGCATCAAATCTTTTACTGCATCGGTCAAAGTCAATAAACGTAATAAATTACTGACTGTAGTACGTGCTTTACCCACTGTTTCTGCAATTTCCTGATGACTTAAACCAAACTCATCATGAAAACGCTGTAATGCAAGTGCCTGATCAATTGGGTTTAAATCTTGACGCTGAATATTTTCAATTAACGCCAAAGCAATTGCCACCTGATCGGTCAGGTCACGCACAATTGCTGGAATTTCGGTTAAACCTGCCAATTGCGCTGCACGCCAGCGACGTTCACCTGCAATAATTTCATAAGGGTGCTGTTCATCGTCAATTGGACGAATCACAATCGGTTGCATCACACCATGTTTTTCAATGGATGCGGCCAGCTCCTGCAAATCTTGCTCATGAATAAAACGACGTGGTTGGTATTCACCACGCTTTAATAAATTAACATCTACCTGTTTTAGCTGACCATGATCTAAGGCTTGTACTTCGAGTTGTAATTTTTCTTTTTGGATCGATCCTAACAAGGCATCCAAACCACGACCTTTGGCTAATCCGCGTTTTTTTGTGGTCATGCTTTACTTCCTTTTTTCACTTTGCTTTTTTTCAACATTTCAGCTGCTAAATTTAGGTAGGCAACCGCCCCCTTAGAGCTTTTTTCAAAATAAATGACAGGCAGGCCATGAGCTGGGGCTTCTGCCAAACGCACATTGCGTGGAATTACGGTATCGTATAATTTTTTGCCAAAATAATGTGACAATTCTTCTGATACATCACGAGTTAAGGCATTACGTGCATCATACATGGTGCGTAGCACACCAATAATTTCCAAATCAGGATTTAAGGCTTGCTGAATACGGTCAATGGTTTGGGTCAAATCGGCTAAACCTTCCAAAGCATAGTACTCACACTGCATTGGAATCATCACACTCTGCACAGCAGCCAAAGCATTCACCGTAATTAAGCTTAAACTTGGCGCACAGTCGACAATAATATAATCAAAATCTTTTTCAACTTCCTGCAAAGCATTGCGTAAAATAAATTCACGTCCTTCTTGCTCGGCAATGACCAGTTCAACCCCTGCCAAATCACGATTGGCACCCAGCACTTTATAGCCAACTTCTGCTTTTGTAATTGCTGTTTCAATAGGTACTTCACCCAACAACACATCGGTCACAGAATAGAGCAAATCATTTTTTTGAATACCCGACCCCATGGTGGCATTGCCTTGCGAGTCCATATCGACCAATAAAACGCGCTTTTTCAAAACAGCCAATGATGCTGCCAAATTTACTGCGGTTGTGGTTTTGCCTACACCACCTTTTTGGTTCGCAATCGCAATAATTTGTGCCATGATCACCCCAGTCCTTTGAAAAATTAAATACGTTTTAATAAAAGTAAATGACGCTGTTCGTCTAAACGTGGAACTTTGAGCTCGATAATTTCACAGCTAAACTCATCTTTCAATGCTTTCACTTCATCGGCAGGAACCAAACCTTTCATAGAGGCAATAATACTTTGTTCATGCATAAATGGTTTAGATGCTGCAACAAAGTCAGTTAAAGATGCAAAAGCACGACTGGTAATTACATCAAACTGACCTAGCTCACGAATGCTATCTTCATTTTCAACACGAGTTTGTACGGCAACTACATTTTTCAGTTTTAAATCAGCAATAAACTGCTTTAAAAAACGGATTTTTTTACCATTAGAATCTAATAACACGCAATCACGTTCAGGCTGACATAAGGCAATGATCATGCCTGGCATACCACCACCTGTACCAATATCCAGCAAACGACCGACAGGCAAATCTTTTAAAATACTTAAGCTGTCTAGCAAGTGCTTCACTAGCATTTCTTTCGGATCACGAATTGCGGTCAGATTGTACGCTTTGTTCCATAGCACCAAAGCATCTTGGTATTTGAGTAATAAATTTAAAGCCTCATCACTGAGCTCTAAACCTAAAGCCTGACTACCTTGCTTGAGTTCCTGAAAAAACGAATGCATCACAATTCACATCTCGAAAAAGTTAATGGAAGTATACCGATTTATAGTTGCAGTCATAGGGGCGAATGCTTAGTGAATATGCACTTAAGCGTACACACCCTGCTGAATTTGTTGATCCAGTGCATTTAATCGCTCAGGAGTGCCAACATCCACCCAAACGCCCTGCAATTTCTGTGCAGAAATTTTTTCTTGCTGCATGGCTTGTTTCAATAATGGTGCTAGTGGACGCTTGCCCGATTCTAAGCCAACAAACATTTGTGGATGCATCACCGCGACCCCACTGTAAGTCAGATTTTCACCTGACTGTGCTTGTTCAAAGGTATAAGCCTTATTTTCAGACAAGGTAAAATCACCTTGTGGATGCTGCACAGGGTTTTCAACTAAAACCAAATGTGCCAAAGCATCCTGCAGTTGTACATTCAACAAAGGTGCGAAATCCATCGTGGTCCAAACATCACCATTCACCAATATAAAAGGCGCATTGCCTAATAATGGCAACGCATTAATGATTCCGCCTGCGGTTTCCAAGCCTTCACCTTCATGCGACCACAAAATTTTTACACCAAATTGCGAACCATCACCCAAAGCATCTGCGAGTTTTTCACCCAACCATGCCGTATTGATGACAATTTCCTGCACACCCATCTTTTGTAATTTTTCGATGTGCCACACAATTAGAGGTTTTCCACCGACTTCCAATAAAGGTTTAGGCGTATGCAGTGTTAAAGGACGCATACGATTGCCCATTCCTGCGGCAAGAATCATGGCTTTCATTTAGGCAACCACCTCATACTGACCATATTTAGCAGTAAATTTTGGCATTACTGTCGTGTGAATAAAGTGCATAAATGGTTGTAATTCTGGATAAGGTTTACTTTCTTCAAGTAAATACCACATTACGCGCGGTAAATCCTTGAGATAACCCGATTTACCATCACGCTCAAATAAACGCACAAAAATACCTAAAATTTTGATATGACGCTGAATCGCCACCATATCGGCATCTTTTTTAAATTGTTCAAAATCACGGTCTTGCTTAGATACTTCTGGCAACAAGTCATAGAACATTTTAAACCAACGATACACATGCTCAGCATTCCACTGCACATAAGCATCACGGGTAATCGAAATTAAATCGTATGTATCTGCACCAATGACCGCATCCTGAAAATCAATCACACCAAGTTCCGTGTCATCGCCTACTTTCATTAAGTTACGACTATGAAAATCACGATGCACAATCACTTGCGGCTGTGCCACAGCTGCATTGGCTAAAATAGCAAAAGTACGTTTAATTAAGGCACTTTCTTCTGCGCTTGGCTGAATCTGTAAGGCAGGCAATAACCAATCGGTGAGCAATTCCATTTCACTGATGAGTTTGTCATAGGAATACTCAGGGAAATGTGCAGTGCCATCAATATCTTGTAATTGAATTAACTGCTTAAAGCACTGCGCATAGTAGTCATCTACAGTCTGATCATTCAGCAAGGTGGATAACAAGACATCACCAAAATCCTCAAGCAACAAAAAGCCTTGTGTCAGGTCTTTGGCTACAATTTTTGGCACGCGCACGCCATGGGCAGCAAAAAATTCATCAATCGACACAAAAGGACCACAATCTTCTTTTTCTGGTGGTGCATCCATGAGCATAAATGTTTTATTATTCAACTTGATTCGTGCGTAACGACGAAAACTTGCATCGCCTGCTAAAAAATGAGTTTCAAATTGATCTGAACCAAGTACAGATGTTATCCATGTTTGTATCAATTGTTCGCGTTGTGTATTCATTTGCAATAAATTCTAATACAGGCTGAGTTTTTAAAGTGCTAAGTGTAGCTACTTCTGCGCTTTTTCTCTATGATGCGACAATAATTAATTGCGATTAAGCACTCTTGGTTGATGAGATAAATGAAGCATCAGTTTAAATTTAATCCTTTAGCGACTGCGGTCTTAACTCTGTTATGTGGTCACTCTGTTTCCAGCTATGCGCAGACCACAGATCAGACTTCATCTGTCACAAATCTCAATAACCAGCAGCTTAAGCACACCATTCAGGAAGCTTATCCTGGGCAGCAGTTCTTTGAGCAATATTATGTTGATAAAGCTGCACCTGAAGCACAACAACAATTTGGTCACAGCCAAAGTTCTGCCTATTGTGAGGGTGCGTGGCTAACGCCGATCAGCTCAGGTACTGTTGCGGTAGATGCTGCAAATGCCACTTCTACAGTGACTGCCGATTATGGGCACTATGACCCAAATGGTGATTCAGTCTTAGAAGGCAACGTGGTGATTGACCAAGAAGGTCGTCAAATTCGTGCCGATAAAATTACCATTGATCAAACTCAGACCTTTGCCAAAGCCGAAGGTCGTGTTCAAATGGCACAAGCTGGTTTACTTGCGCAAAGTGATGAAATTAACTACAACCTTAAAACTCAGCAAGGCGATTTAAATAACAGTTTTTATATTGCTGAAGAACAGCATGCTCATGGCATGGCAGAAAAAATTGCACGTACCTCAACCAATACCATGGTACTCAATAACGCCACCTACAGCACCTGCCCGCCCGAGCAAGCGCCAACCTGGAAAATTCAAGCCAACGAAATTAAGCTCAATCAGGAAACTGGACGCGGTGAAACACGCGGTACAAAACTATATGTAAAAAATGTACCGGTCATGGCTGTGCCTTATTTTAACTTTCCGATTGACGACCGCCGTACCACAGGTATTTTGACGCCTAGTTTTGGCTTTACCAATGATGGTGGTGTCGAGCTATCTGTGCCTGTGTATTTAAACCTTGCACCGAATTTTGATGCTACCGTTAGCCCACGTTATATTGCAGATCGTGGCGCGATGCTAGAAGGTGAATTCCGTTATTTAACTGAAAATTTTGGTTCAGGTAAAATTTGGGGCGGTTATTTAGCATCGGATGCCAAATATGATGACCAAGACCGTAAAGACTTACATTTTTTACACGGCTGGCAAATCAACGAACAATTTTCAACCAACTTAGAATATAACTATGCATCGGACAAAGACTACTTTGCCGATTTAAATAACAACCCGAACTCTAAAACCGACCTAAATTTACGTCGTGCTTGGGAGTTGAATTATCGTAACGGCATACCGGGTTTAAAAGCACAGCTCAAAGTTGAAGATTTCCAAACCCTGGATAAGACGATTCCATCTGTGGATCGCCCTTATGCACGCCTACCACAATTTTTATTGAACTATAAAACGGGCAATCCTCAAGGCTTCCAAGTCGAATTTAATAACGACACAGCTTACTTCAAAAAAGATCTAGCTGCGCAAGATGGGGAACCAAGTGGTACGCGTATTTATAATGACTTTGCTGTGCGTTACAACTACCGCAACCCGTGGTCATTTGTAATTCCTGAAGTATCGTTACGTAACATCAACACCTTCTATGACAAAGAGACCCTAAGTACAGATACGTATAAATCTTCAAGTAAAAGTGAGTCGGTTACTGTTCCGCAATTCACTTTAGATACAGGGATTACCTTTGAAAAAGATGGTCGCTTCTTGCAAACCATCACCCCGCGTGCGTTCTATGCCTATGCACCGTACCGCAATCAAAACGACCACCCGAACTTTGACTCTGTAACCGCTTCTATTAATTATGACCAGCTGTTCAGTCCAAACCGTTTCTATGGTCATGACCGTTTAGAAGATAATAATTTCTTATCTTTAGGCTTAAGCTACAGCCTGTTTGATGAAATTGGTTTGGAACGTATTAAGGCAGGCATTGGTCAAAGTTTCTATTTTGAAGACCGCCGTGTCACACTAGAAAATACCAGCGATGATTTTGATACGCAAAGCCGTACAGGTCCAATTGTCAGCCTCACCAGCCAATTAAGCCAAAACCTCAGCATCGGTGCCAATGCTGCTTGGATGTCTAATGGCGACAATGCTCAGCGTAATGTAAATCTGCTTTACGCTGGCGATCAGGGTAACTTATATAACTTTGGCTATATTAACCGTCGTTATATTCCAAACCGCCAAGACCATTATGATCAAGTGGTTGCATCATTCATTCAACCCATTCACAACAACTGGCGTATTTTAGGTCACGCACAATATGACTTAGATAACAGTGTGGCACGTGAGTATTTACTGGGTGTAAATTACGAATCATGCTGCTGGGGTATTTCAGTCTATGGTCGCTCTTACTATAACGACTTGGACGATGTGACAGATGCAGGTGTTAAACCAAAACGTGCCATTATGGCAGAGCTAAATTTAAAAGGTTTAGGCAGTTTCAATAATAAACTTGCTTCTTTGCTTGAAAACCGTATTTTAGGTTTTAATAAAATTAATCAATCTTGGACACAACGTTAATGAAGACAGTACAGTTAAAACGATTTTTAAAAGCATCTACCTTGGCACTGAGCATGGCTGTTAGCCTGCCTGCATTTGCCGCTGCGAATGATCAAATTGTGGCTGTAGTTGACAATAGTGTCATTTTAAAAAGTGATTTAGCGCAAAGCGTGGTTGAACTTAAGCAACAGCTTGAAATGCAAAAGCGCCCTGTTCCACCTCAACAAATTTTAGAACAACAAGCCTTAGAGCAATTAATTGTACGTCAGGCTCAATTAGAACAAGTAAAACGCTATAACATTAAAGCTGATGAAAAATCCCTGAATGAAGCTGTGTTAAAAGTTGCACAGCAAAATGGAAGCAATAGCTTAGAGGCTTTTCAGCAAAAGTTAGATAAATCATCTCCTGGCAGTTATGCATTTTTACGTAATCGTATTGCAGAAGATTTGGCCATGAATCGTTTGCGTCAGCAAGTGGTGATGTCACGTATTCAAATTAGCGATCAAGACGTTGATAACTTTCTGAAAACCCCACAAGGTCAGGCCGCTTTAGGCAACCAAGTCCATATTTTGCATGTGCGTGTTTCAGGAAAAGAAAATGCAGCTCAGGTTGCGCAACAAGTCAAAGCTGAACTGGCGCAGAACAATGACATTCAAGCCATCAGTAAAAAATATACAGGCAACGGCATAACTGTTCAGTCTGCAGACATGGGCTTACGTAACTTGACCGATATTCCTGCAGAACTTGCTGCACGTATTACGCCATTAGATGTGGGGCAAACCAGTGAATTGATTGAAGTCCGTGATGGTATTCATGTCGTAAAATTACTGGAACGCAAAAGTACTGAGCAACGTGCACTAGTTCCACAATACCAAACTCGACATATCTTGATTCAGCCAAGTGAAGTAGTAAGCCCTGAAAATGCGAAACACATGATTGACAGTATTCACAACCGTTTAAAAGCGGGTGAAGACTTTGCAACCTTAGCTTCGACTTTCTCTAATGATGCTGGCTCTGCACGTGATGGCGGTAGTCTAGGCTGGGTGAATCCTGGCGTGATGGTGCCAGAATTTGAAAATCAAATGAAAAACACTGCAAAAGGTGAAATTAGCGCACCATTCCAAACCCAGTTTGGTTGGCATGTACTGCAAGTGACCGATACACGCCAGCAAGATATGACTCGTGAATACCAAGAACGTATGGCACGTCAAATACTAGGTGAACGCCAGTTTGATACTGAATTGGATAGCTGGTTACGTGAAACGCGCAACAATGCTTTTGTAGAAATTAAAGACCCAAGCTTAGACCGCAAGAAAAACTAAGCTTAAGTTTTCTGCTATTTCTAAGATTAAAACCAGTGTTGCTACACTGGTTTTTTTATGCTTTTCTAACATGTGCACCGCATCTTATTTACTACTCAAATATGACTTTGATAAAAACCATAGACATAAAAAAACCTCTCATTTCGAGAGGTTTTTTTAAGAAGATCAATTAATGGTTGTTATCGTCTTCTGAAGATTCTTCAAATTTAGAATCGTTGTCAAAACCGCCTGTTGCTTGACCGCCACCGAAGCCACCTTGACCACCGAAGCCACCTTGACCACCAAAGCCGCCGCCTTGACCACCAAAGCCACCTTGACTACCGAAACCGCTACCTTGACCACCGAAGCCGCCTTGACCGCCAAAGCCGCCACCTTGACCACCGAAGCCGCCTTGACCACCAAAGCCACCACCTTGACCACCGAAGCCACCGCCTTGACCGCCAAAGCCTGCGCCTTGACCACCAGCAGGTGCACCAGCAGGACGTGGATTACGTGCAGGAACAACTGTAGAAATTGCATGTTTGTAAACCATTTGGCTTACTGTATTTTTTAATAAAACAACATATTGGTCAAAAGATTCAATATGGCCTTGTAGCTTAATACCGTTCACAAGGAAGATAGAAACAGGAATACGTTCTTTACGGAGAGAATTCAAGAACGGATCTTGTAAAGTTTGACCTTTAGACATGTTATAACTCCAAAAATAATTAAAAATCAGCGCAAAAACTATCTCTATTTTTCAATTAAAAATTATAAAAAAGACAGTAGGTAAATTCTGCTTTATCCGTAACAGTTTCGCAAGTCTTCTTGAGCCTGCTTTATCGTAAAATATGTGTGAAATTTATGCGATTCTTGCAACGATCTGAGCCAAGTATATTGACGTTTCGCGAGTTGTCGTGTCGCGAATAGCGCCTTATCCTCCATTTCCTGCATTTTTTCGCGACTTTCATCACCGTTTTGCAAAAACTCTAAAGCTTGACGATAGCCAACTGAACGCATAGATGGTAAATTAGCATCTAAATCGTAATTTTCAATAAGATGTCGCACCTCATTCAAAAAACCCATTTCCCACATAATCTCTAAGCGTTTTTGAATACGCTGATGTAATTCTACCCGATCAGGCATCAAAGCGTGGTTATGAAAAGTGTAACGATATGGTACATTTTTGGGTTGTTCTGCCTGAAGCTGGGTAATTGGCGTTCCTGTTAATTTATAAACTTCTAGTGCACGAATAATACGTTGTTTATCTGACACCTTAAATTTTTCACCCGCCAGTGCATCTACTGCACATAACTCTGCATAGACCGCTTCCCAACCTTCGCGTGCAGCTTTATCTTCAATTTCTGCACGGACGTCGTAATTGGCACTGGGTAAATTGGAAGATAGTCCTTCAAGCAAAGCTTTAAAATACAGCATAGTTCCACCCACTAAAATTGGGGTTTTGCCACGTGCGTGCATATCATCAATTAAGGCGCAGGCATCTTCCACAAACTGCGCAGCAGAATAAACTTCAAGCGGGCTAATAATATCAATCAAATGATGCGGATAACGCGCCTGTTCCACTTTAGTTGGTTTGGCTGTACCAATGTCCATATCTCGATAAACCAGCGCAGAATCGACTGAAATTAGCTCAAAATGACCTAATTCATAGAGTTCACATGCCAAAGCAGTTTTACCACTTGCAGTTGGTCCCATTAAATTGATGACCGGCAATTGTTTTGACATGTAACACTACTCTCCTCGAGCAAAAAGTTTATCTAATTGAGCCAATGGAAAAGCACGCCATGTTGGACGACCATGATTACATTGGCTGGCAAATTCAGTTTGTTCCATTTGACGTAACAAGGCATTCATTTCAGAAAGACTCAGCATCCGATGTGCACGCACCGCGCTATGACACGCCATACCCGCCAAAATATGATCACGTTTTTGCAGTAATGCCTGCGCTTCATCATTTGGGTCTAAATCATTCAGTAATTCAGGAATCAACTCTGCAAAATCTGCTTTATGCAAAATGGCTGGCACACCGCGCACAATGACTTGCTCATCGCCATATTGGTCAACATCCAAACCTAAACGTGCCAATTGTGGTTTTAAATCATCTACACGCATGGCCTGCATACGACTAATGCTGATGACTTTGGGAATGAGCAATTGCTGCGAAGTCCAAAACTCTGGTTTATCCCACGCAGCTTTCATCTGCTGTAAAACGATACGTTCATGTGCGGCATGCATATCGACAATAATCAAACCTTCGCTGTTTTGCGCCAGAATATAAATACCGTGCAATTGTGCAATCGCAATTCCAAGCGGGTGTTCATCTACAGCTGTCGTCGATACATACACTACGCTAGTTGAATCTTGAGAGTCGACATCACGTAAAGGTGCGAGATAGCTTTTTAAGGCATTATTCAGTTGTTTCGAGCCTTGATAACTGCCTTGCATCGCTTGGCCGTATTGCACAGTTTGCGGATGGCTACGATCAAACTCGGTAAGAAGATCACTACCCGATGCTGTATTGGATACCTGATCTGCATCTCCCCTTTGTTCATACGGATTCAAAGGGTTGGTCTGCACAGATTTGTGCAGCTGAAATTGTTCTTGGTAACGTGGCTGTACGACATAAGGTACTGCTTGCTCTACTGAGTCGGCTTTCATTGCCGTCGCAAGATCAGCTGTTGCAGTTTGAAATTGTGCCAAGGTTTCTTTGGCATAATGCCGTACAAACTCATGCACTTCACGCTGATTTAAAAAGCGGATTTCGTGCTTAGTTGGATGCACATTGACATCAATATTTTCAGGTTCAACTTCTAAAAACAGTAAATATGCCGCATGTTGATGCCCATGCAAAATACCATCATAAGCCATGCGTAAAGCATGGGAAATGGTCTTATCTTTAACAATACGTCCATTTACATATACATATTGCAGGTCGGCTTGCGAGCGTGCATCGGAAGGATGACCCAACCAGCCCGATAAGCGCATAGTGACACTGTCAGCATCTATCCAATAGGCATTTTCAACAAAGTTACGCCCTAAAAGTTGCTGCACGCGCTGAAAACGCAATTCGCCACTGTCGGCAATGGGTAAATTCAGCTTGATGCTGTCGTTGTGTTCTAAAACAAAACGAATATCAAAATGCGTGAGCGCTAAACGGCGTACAATTTCTTCAATATGCCCAAATTCCGTACCCGCTTTTTTTAGGAATTTACGCCGTGCAGGAACATTAAAAAATAAATCCTGTACTCGAATATGTGTACCTTTGGGAGCAGCAACAGCCTGAATGTCTTGATGATCAAAGGCCGTACCATTCACTTCAACTTGATAACCCACACCATCTTCCGTTTGACTACTGACTAAAGTCAAACGAGATACCGCTGCAATTGAAGCCAAGGCCTCACCACGAAAGCCTAAACTGACAATGGCATGTAAATCATCAGCTGTCTGAATTTTACTGGTTGCGTGACGAGTGACCGCCAAAGGTAGGTCTTCGGCATGAATCCCACGACCATTGTCAATAATTTCAATCAGTGTACTGCCGCCTTGTGCCACACGAATAATCAGCTCAGTTGCACCTGCATCAATCGCATTTTCTAATAATTCTTTGACTACAGACGCAGGCCGCTCAATCACTTCCCCTGCAGCAATTTGGTTGGCTAATGCAGGTTCAAGCGTATGAATACGACGTAGATTTAACGCATCATTAGGCATGATTAAACTGTTGCTCCAAAGCTTGTTGTAACTCAGCCGAAGATGAACTCAGTGTTGCAAAACGGCTTAATTCATCTTCTGATTTTTTAATATCAATAATGAGGTCGGCAGCTGGAATTTCATCGCCACCTTTAGAAGGCCATTCAAACAAAAATAAGGCATTTGGAGTTTCTAAATAATCACGAATACCCATCAACTCCAATTCGTATGGGTCGTTTAAGCGATATAAATCAAAATGAAAAATATCTTGTCCTTGAATTTGGTACGGCTCTACCAATGTGTAAGTCGGGCTTTTAACTGCACCCTGATGCCCCAAATGCTGCAAAAAATAGCGCGATAAGGTGGTTTTTCCTGCACCTAAATCGCCGATCAAATAAATCACACCAGAACGAAAATGCGTAGCCAAAACCTGTGCCAGATTTTGGGTATCTTGCTCATTATTTAAAGCCAAATTAAATGAATACTGCATAGCGCTCACGACATGATTCAAAAGACCAATTATGATAGCATCGCACTGCTTTAAAGCCTATGTACTGATGTATAAAACTGTGTAAATGTGGACAATATATTGCATATTTATACAGCTAGATTGTCTGATCTGACGCAATTGAATACCCGAATTTGCTTAGGCTATTTGTATTTAATCAAATGTAAATTATTTTCACCTCATACGAGCAATTCGCAGATGAAGTCGACTCACCTCAGCCCTTTTATTCCGCCTATGTTAGATGGTGTGAGCGCCAGCAAATTGCATTTACCCAAATTAGACAACAACCCTAGCTCTGTTTTTGATTATTTAACAACTCAATTTGCGCATATTTCTGCGCAGGAATGGCAACAACGCTTTGTAGATGGTCTGGTTTATGACAATCAAGGCAATCGTCTAAATGTAGATGCACCTTACCTCGCACATCAGGATATTTTTTATTATCGATTTTTAGCACATGAAGTTACTGTGCCTTTTCAGCATCAAATTTTGTTTGAAAATGAACATTTACTGGTGGTCGATAAACCTCACTTTTTAACCATGAGCCCCACTGGGCAATATGTACAAGAAACCTTATTGGTAAGGCTGAAAAAACAAACGCAAAATGAACAACTCACCCCTATTCATCGCTTAGACCGTGAAACTGCAGGTGTGGTGCTGTTTTCCAAACAGCCTGAAACTCGTGCGGTATATCAACAATTATTTGCAGAACGTCAGGTGCAAAAAATTTATCATGCAATTGCGCCTTATCGAGCGAATTTAACACTGCCATGTAAAGTGCAATTACGCATGGAAAAAGGCGAACCTTTTTATTTGATGCAAGTGGTGTCAGGCACTGCAAATAGCGAAACAGATATTCATTTACTTGAACATAATCAGACATGGGGAAAATACGAACTGCATCCCACCACAGGTAAACAACACCAATTGCGAGTACATTTAAATCATTTAGGCATCCCAATTAAAAATGACCCTTTTTATCCTATTTTGCAGCATAAAAAAAATGATGATTTTTCTCAGCCATTACAATTACTGGCCAAGCATTTAGCATTTTTTGACCCGATCAGCCAACAGCAATTACAATTTAGTGCAGTACAAGAATTGACATTGTAATATGTTTGTCATTACAAAATAGCGTATTTTATCTGTAGTCATATTGAAATTACACTCCAATTGTTTACAATAACGCTAAAATTTAAATCTTTTTATTCCATTAAAAATTATGAGAAAAACTGAAGTCTATCAAGTACGCTTGGACTCTCAAGAGAAAAAACAAGCTTTTGCTGTGTTTAAACAACTCGGGATTACACCTGCGCAAGCAGTACGCCTATTCTTTAAGCAAGTGGTACTAACAAAATCAATCCCCTTTTCAATTGAAAATCAGAATATTAATTTGGAGCAATTGATTAAGTTACGTAAATTAAAACAAGAGCAAAAAGCAGACCTTACAGAGCCATCTGCAACCCCAGATACAAGCGCAATGCCTACCGCTCAAACCGAAGAATTTGAGCTAGATGATGAGCATTTAGATCTGTTTGATGAGTTGAATGCCATTTTGGGTGAAACTGACAAAAATTAACAGTGTTGCATTTTTAAACAAAATTTTAAAAAATAGCTTTAAAAACTTAGCTATGCTTCATGCAAGGATAATAAAAAAGCATGGAGTACCAATATGATTGTAAGACGTGCCACTTTAGAAGATTTAGAACAACTTGCGGTATTGTTTGATGAGTATCGTCAATTTTATGGCGCTTCCTCAAATTTAAGCCTTTCTGCAACCTTCCTAAAACAGCGTTTTAAAAATCAGGAAAGTGTGATTTTCATACATATCAAAGACCATAAAATTACTGGATTTGTACTACTTTATTTAGGTTTTTCATCTGTTGCCTGTTCAACTTACTATATTTTAGATGACGTCTATGTCACCCCAGTTTTTAGACGACAAGGCTCGGCCAAACAGCTAATTGATACCGCTATTTTATTTGCACGACATGAAAATGCACTACGCATTAGCCTTGAAACACAGAAAAGTAATTACCAATCGCATCAATTGTATGAAAAGATGGGTTTTGTCAAAGATGATGAGTTTCAAACCTATCACTGCTTTTTAAAATAGTAGTGCACCTTACTAGCTTTGCATCAGTAGTTTTATTCGTGCTTTATTCAATACGTGTTTTCGCTAACTGGATTTGTTCGCGGCTTAAATAGACCCATTCACCGACATCTATGGCCAAATCATTCAGATTTAATGCACCTACCTGCTGGCGGTGCAATTGTTCCACCTTATTGCCGACTGCCGCCAACATACGTTTGACCTGATGATATACCCCCTGATGAATGGTCATTTGCAATTCACATTCAGCAAGTTGCTGTACTTCTGTTGCAGCAAATAGCCCTGTTTCATTACGCAATGCTACACCCTGCTCTAGTTGCTGTATTTGTGCAGCACTTATTGGGTCTGCTGTATGCATTGAATACACTTTTGCCACATGCTTTTTAGGATGGGTCAACGCCTGTAAAAATTGTCCATCATCAGTCAGCAGCAACAGACCTGTAGTATCTTGATCTAAACGTCCTACACATTGTAGCCCACGGTTCAGCAATACATCATCAAACAAGTCAAATACGCTAAAGTGATGCGTCGCCTGATGCGAACACTCATAACCCTGTGGTTTATGTAAGGCAATATATACCTGTTCACGGTACTGATAGTTTTGTCCGTACACGCTAAACTGCAAAGCAGTATCTGGTTTTATCTGGATAGCAAATTTAGGGTTGGTCTGAATTTCATTCTGAATACTTACTGCACCATTTTTAATAAGTTGCTGACAATGTTTACGTGAACCAAAACCTTGTGATTGCAGCATTTTTTCCAGCAACATAACGACCTTTCCGTGCATAAACATTTAAAAATAACTGTTGCCCGCTATTCTAAACCAAATACACAACAATTTCTGATCAGTTCGTGCGCTCTGCCCATTCATGGCTAAAAGCCGTTACAATAATGACACTTTTCCAGTTTTCTATTGTATTGATCATCATGCTCTCCCAATTAGACCTTAACTTAATGGTACTGATCGTGCTGCTGGCCTGCGGTATTTTCAGTCAAAACTCCGCAGTAACCATTGCTGCAGGTATATTGATTGTGTTCAGAATTACACCTCTGAGTGAGTTTTTCCCACTATTGCAGCAGCACGGTTTAAATATTGGCATTATTATTCTGACCATTGGTGTACTGACACCCATTGCCAGTGGCAAAATTTCTGGTGATGCAATTTTAAAATCTTTTCTTAGTTGGAAATCGTTACTTGCTATTGCGATTGGTGTTTTTGTTGCATGGTTAGGTGGGCGTGGTGTGAAACTAATGACCAATCAGCCCAATGTCGTAGCAGGCTTGTTGATCGGCACTGTGGTAGGTGTTGCAGTGTTACGTGGTGTTCCTGTCGGCCCATTGATTGCCGCAGGAATTTTAACTTTATTTATTGGCTATTCTTGAACTTAATTTAGATCACGCATTGGAAATGAAAACCTTCCAAATTCATGCAGTTTTACGAAATAAGATAGCGGTTAACAGCATCCCTATAGCAGATAAGACTGCCATTAAAATACCGACCCAAAACCATGTTCCTGTGGCAGAAACGATAGCCGCCACCACAGGTGGCAACAAAAATTGAGAACTTGCTGAACATTGCAGCACCAAACCTATGGTTGTACTAATTGCAACAGGTTGAGGGGCAAAATGCATCACTTGTGCAAATACTACCGCGGCAACCAAACCGCCAAATAAAGAAAAATTGAGTACCAGTAAAAACTGTACAGCAAAGGGTAAAGCTTCACGTAATATGTAAAAACTCAGCGCGCACAGTATAAGTACAACAAAGCCGAGTTGCATCAAAACCAACGCTCTAAAACCACGTTGCAATAAAATTCCACACACAAATGTCCCCACTGCATTGGCTATTGCCACCATTGCCGTGAGTATGCCTGCAGTTTGTAATGAAATTTGATATTGCTGATAAATCGTGGGTAAGAAACCCACCAAACTGAACCACTGCCCAGCATATACACCAAAAACCAAAGCCAGTATCCATGCAGGTGGATGAGTTAAAGTCGCTTTGATCAGGTCAAATATGGCGATCGTTTGCGTGCCGATCTGCACACTCGGCACGACTTTATAAATGATGATTGCAAGGATAAAGGATAACAATGCAAAGCACATCCACACGCCTTGCCAATCCAACACATCCAATAAAAAAGGTGTGGTCAATAAGCCAATGCCCATACCACCACCCATATAGGCGCTCCAAAGTCCCATTTTGGCAGGCAGTTGTTCTATAGCAACCAATTGACGAATCATTGCAGGACCACTCAAAGTGACCAGTAAGAAGCCAAAACCTTCAATGACACGCAGTATTAATAAGGCTGAATAGTCTTGAACAAAACCACCTATAAAACTGGCGCTACCCAGTAAAGTCAGACCTAATAATACGCAACGCTTCAATCCAATTTTTGCAGTATAACTGCCCAACAGTAAGGCAAAACTCATGCCTGCAGCTTGTACCAAAGACAGTAAAAAGCCTGCCTGAACCAAACTAATCCCAAGTTCAGCCTGTAGCACAGGAACAGTGGGCGGCAATTTGCCAATATGCATTGCGGCCATAAAACCCGCTGCCACAATCCACAAATCCTTTGTCAGCCAACGCACCGAACTCACCACGCTCTCCCTTAATATTTGCAAGGCAAGCTTAGCAAGAACATTCCGTTGGCTTTAGAGAATATTTGAATCAGCTTAATGCTTTTAACAATAAGTCTGCACTATCTTTTATAGCGTGCTCAGCTTGAATAATACTGTGTCCGCTTTTGTGAAAATTTTTCGAGCTGCTTTAAAAAACCTTCAAAATAACTCTTTTCTTTTTCTTCGCTCCGATAACCTGCATACAAAGTACGGCGTAACCCGCCTGCAGCAACACAATCTAAACGACGTGAAGTCACCCAGCCTTTTTGTTCATATTCATTCACCACCCAGTCAGGCAAAGCACCAATACCGCGACCACTGGCCACAAGCTGAATTAACATTTGGGTTAGATCTGTAGTACGAATGGCTTTGGGCTGAATATTGGCAGGAATAAACAGCTTAGACATAATATCCAAGCGGTGTTTATCTACAGGATAGGTAATTAACGTTTCTTCAGCCAATTCCTGCACGGTAATACGCTCTGCACGTACCAAAGGATGAGTATTGGACAATACCAAACGTGATTCATATTCAAAAATTGGAAAATATTCGATACCTTTGAGTGCAATCGGGTCTGCGGTAATCAACAAATCAAACTCTGCCGTTTGCAGCAATTCATGAGGATTAGCTTCAAAACCTGAAGCGAAATCCAAATCTACATCAGGATATTGTTGTCGATACTGATTTAGTAGCGGCATCAACCAATCAAAACAGCTATGACATTCCGAAGAAAAAATAATTCGCCCCGTTTGACCATGCACA
Organism: Acinetobacter sp. A3; assembly: GCF_012371415.1. Taxonomy (NCBI): domain Bacteria; kingdom Pseudomonadati; phylum Pseudomonadota; class Gammaproteobacteria; order Moraxellales; family Moraxellaceae; genus Acinetobacter; species Acinetobacter sp. A3. The sequence continues at coordinate 1,328 of NZ_JAAZQW010000027.1, read as the reverse complement.
ATGCGGGTAATGTCGGTTTGGGTAATCTGAATTTGCGGCAAGACATCATCGGCCAATTTTAATAATCGCTGCCCCACATTAGAAAAAGTCACAGGGCGGCTACGGCGGTTCACCACTTCTACCCCATACCAATGATCTAATTCTTTTAACTGGTGAGAAATTGCTGATGGGGTCAGACACAAATCATTGGCGGCAGCAACCAAAGAACCATGCTCACGCAGGGCTGCCAAAGTTTTTAAGTGACGAATTTCAAGCATTGCTTGTTCCTAATTTTTAAAACTGCTGATGTATTTGTTCGATGCTTTTATTGAGATTTAATCTGTAGCAGATCATTTCACAAAGCTTAAATGCAAACACAAAAAAATGAATTTAATTAATTTTAACACGAAAATAATGAGTTTGTTTCATCTTATTTTTTATTTGATGATATTTACAACATAATCAGCTCAATCTCCCTTGGAATTATCATGACATTAACCACACATATTTTAGGCTACCCACGTATTGGGGCAAAACGTGAACTCAAATTTGCAGAAGAATCCTATTGGAAAGGTGAAATTCAACAAGTTGACTTTCTAGCTGAAGCTCAAGCGGTTGAAGCCGCTAACTGGCAAGCACAGGTAGATGCAGGGATTTCTATACTTACAGTGGGTGACTTTGTACTTTATGACAGCGTTCTCACACATGCTGTACGTTTAGGTATCATTCCAGCACGTTTTAAAGATGCAGCAAAACTGAATCAAGTCGATCAACAATTTTATTTAGCACGTGGTCGTGCACCAAACTGTAGTGATGTTGCAGCGCTGGAAATGACCAAATGGTTCGACACCAACTACCATTATCTTGTACCTGAATTAAATTCAGCTCAGGAATTTAAAGCTGATTTTTCCGACTTATTTACACAAGTGGAACGCGCAAAAGCCTTTAATAAACCACTAAAAGTTGTTGTACCCGGCTTGCTAACGTTTTTGTACTTATCACGCATTGTCGATACCTATGAAACGCTAGAAACAAAACAGCATACGTGTGAATGTAATATAATGCAGCGTGAAGTTGCCGCAAATCAAGCCACTTTGCAATTTATAGATGCATTACTGCCTATTTATGCTGCATTGTTTGATGAACTAAAAGCACGTGGTGTGGATTATGTACAACTCGATGAACCTGCCTTGGTTTTAGACCTTGAGCCAGAATGGCAAACTGCATTTGAACGGGTTTATCACCTATTACAGCGTCGTGATGGTTTAAAACGGCTTTGTTGCACAAACCTATCTGTAAAGGCTTTTTCAGCGATATAATTTTCAAATGAAGAAGCCTACACACAAAAT
>NZ_JAAZQW010000026.1:0-37376 GCF_012371415.1 Acinetobacter sp. A3 | reverse complement strand
TTTTGCAGAAATCATCCAAAATACAAAATAATTCGGTAATATGATCCATTGAGAAGCCTTGTTTTATAACATTTTGTCTTGAGAACCAATATGTTACAAAAACAGGGCTTTTTTTCTACTCTTTTTTTATATCGAACTCAGGTTATTTTAGTCACGATCTGTAAGCATGGGTTGTACATCCATATCTTGATAGGCAATGAGCTTGGTTTTGTGTTTCCATTTATAGCCTAACCAAATGGCTAAAAATAAAAAGATCCCAATATAGGTTGATAACACCGCTAACCATTCACCATCAAGCACCGCTTGGTAGTTTTGACCTAAGACCACAATCGCACATAGGATAAAGGCAAACCACGGGGCAAATGGAAAGAATTTAGCACGATAGGCTAAATCATGCAGTTGGTAGCCTTGTGCCAAATAGCCTTTACGAAAACGATAATGTGATACAGCAATACCAAGCCAGACAATAAAGCCACACATACCTGACATATTCAGTAGCCAGTTAAATACTTGTTCTTCACCAATAAAAGTGGTTAAAAAGCACAGTGCGGCAATTGCGGTAGTAGCATAAAGTGCATTCATGGGTACGCCACGTGCATCCAGTCGTGCAAAAGCTTTTGGGGCGCTACCTTTGCGTGCCATATCAAATAGCATACGGGTAGAGGAATACATGCCTGAGTTACCAGCAGATAAAATAGCCGTTAAAATCACTGCATTCATAACACTTGCTGCAAAAGCAAAACCTGCCTGTTCGTACAGTAAAGTAAAAGGAGAAAGGGAGATATTATCAGTCGCTGCTGCTTGGAGTAAACGAGGGTCATCGTAGGCAATGAGTGTACCGATGATGAAAATACACACGATATAAAATAATAAGATTCGCCAGAAAATTTGTTTGATTGCAATTGGAATGGTCTTTTTTGGATTTTTAGATTCACCTGCTGCAACTCCGACCATTTCGGTGCCTTGGAAAGAAAATCCTGCAATCATCGCTACACCAATCAGGGCAGATAATCCACCGACAAATGGAGCTTCACCTTTGCTCCAATTGGCGAAAGTAGTGACATCTGGAGTCAGCATGATTTTTACAATCATGAATATACCAATGATGATGAAGGCGACGATCGCAAGGACTTTGACCAGCGAGAAGAAAAACTCTGATTCACCAAATCCTTTTACGGTTAATGCATTAATTCCAAATACAACCGCTAGAAATAACGCACTCCAATAGAAACCAGGAATATCTGGAAACCAGAATTTCATAATGAATTGCACAGCTACTAATTCAAATGCAACCGTAATGGCCCAGTTGTACCAATAGTTCCAGCCTAGCGCAAACCCAAAGCCGCCTTCTACATATTTGCTGCCGTATGTGAAGAAAGCCCCAGAGGTTGGATTGTGGGTGGCAAGCTCACCTAGACTGGTCATCAAGAAATAAATCATCACCCCAATGAGTGCATAGGCCAGTAATGCACCGCCTGGGCCTGCATTAGCGATGGTTGCACCCGAGGCAAGGAACAAACCTGTACCAATCGAGCCACCAATGGCAATCATGTTTAAATGACGTGCACCGAGTTTACGCTGTAACTGTCGATTGTTTTGAGTTTCGCTCATCATGCATCCTTCGTATTTTTTTGTGTACTGGCAAACAGTACTTTAAAGCCTTGTTGATCTGCCTTGATTGTGCATTGACCAAAACTTTGTTCAATTAATAGCGGGTAATTCAAAAAGCGGTTGGCTACAATCCAAAGTTCACCACCCGATTTCAAATGACGACGCGAAGTTTTACATAGGGTTTCACTGGCATCGTAATCGGTCTGAATACCTTGATGAAATGGGGGGTTGCTGACAATGGCATGTAAAAACAGTGGGGCATCCTGAATGCCTGTTACCGCTTTAATTTCAAGTTGTTGAGGATTGAGCTGATTCTGTTCAAACGTCATTTGTGTAGATGCTAAAGCAAAGGCATCGACATCGAGCGCAAAAATTCGGTTTTCAGGGTTTAACTTCGCTAAATAAGCACTGATGACCCCAGCACCACAGCCAAAATCTGCAATTTTTCCAGACGTCACCTGACTTAAATAAGGCAAGAGAACTGCAGTACCGACATCTAAATGCTTTTGGCTAAATACGCCTGGTAGCGCACAAATTTGTAAGTCACCTTTTGGTGTGCTGATGTTATAGCGTTGTGCCCAGTCAGACAGTGCTTTAGCTTGAACATTGTGTTCTAAAATTAGCTGCCAAAGTTGGCAATGACGTGCGCTATCAAGCTTGAGCATTTTGCCATAAGGCTGTAACTGTTTGGCTGCGCGCTCAACCCCCCCTTTCTTTTCACCCACCAAAAATATGCTACTGCCCACTTTGAGTTGGGCCGCAACATTATGAATTAAATAATTCAGTAATTCTTTGGATTTGGGTACGAAAATAACTGCTTGATCAAACTCGGCAGCAGGAAACTCTGCACCAAAATGCACTTGAGCCTGCTGATTTTGAAAGTATTGATAGTCGTTGAAATTCCATGTCCAGACAGAGGCTTGGATTGAGTCACCCAATTCTGCGATGAGTTGATCGGTTGGGGCATTGATCAGTAGAACACGACCAGACAAATAGTCATATTGTCTGAGTAAAACTTCGCTTTGGGGGTTCATGGTTCTCTCTCCAATAGAAAAACACTGTCTAAGTTCAGCTCAGACAGTGTTTTTTGGACATGCAATTACTTTTGGGTTTCAGGAAGCACAATATTTAAAATGAGTGCTGCAATACCGCCTGTGGCAACGCCTGAGCTGAAAATATTACGGAATAATTCAGGTAAGTGTTCCAAAATTTGTGGCACTTGTGCAACACCTAAGCCTAAGCCAAGAGAAATTGCAATAATCAGTAAGGCACGACGATCTAGCTGTACCCCTGAAAGAATGTTGATACCTGAAGCTGCGACAGCACCAAACATCACCATTACAGCACCACCTAGAACTGCTTGAGGTACTGCCTGAATCACGCCTGCAACTGCAGGGAGTAGACCTAAAATAATCAGCAGTGCTGCAATCCAAATTCCTACATAACGGCTAGCAACGCCTGTCAGTTGAATTACACCATTGTTTTGGGCAAACACCGAACTTGGGAAAGTATTGAAAATACCTGCCAAGAATGAGTTGGCACCATTCACCAATACACCACCTTTGATACGCTGCATCCATTGCGGGCCATCTACAGGTTGATTGGAAAGTTTGGATGTTGCAGTGATGTCACCAATTGCTTCCAGTGAAGTCACCAAATAAATAAAGGCCAAAGGAATGAACAGACTCCAAGAGAAATCTAGTCCAAAATGCATAGGTGTAGGAACTTGTATCAGTGGCGCATCTTTCAAGCCTGAAAAGTCTAAATGACCCATCATGCCTGCCAGTGCATAACCAATCACCAAGGCAATTAAAATAGCAGAGCTTTTAATCCAGGTGATATTGATACGGTTCAAAATAATAATGATGGCTAAGACCGTACACGACATAATCAGGTTGTCAGTATTGGCAAAAGTATTATTGCTCATGGCTTGATAGCCACCGCCCATACTGATGAGGCCTTCTTTAATAAGGGTTAGACCAATTAACAGCACCACAATGCCAGTAACCAGTGGTGTGATCAGTTTTTTGACCCACGGCAAAATTTGGGACACGCCCATTTCAATAAATGAACCTGCGATCACGACACCAAAAATTGCCGCCATGACTGACTCAACAGGTGTACCTGCTGCGACCATGGCAGAGCCGATCCCAATAATGGGGCCAATAAAGTTAAAACTGGTACCTTGCACAATGAGTAAGCCAGCACCAAAAGGGCCAACTTTTTTACATTGTAAAAAGGTCGCGATGCCTGAAATGACCAAAGACATCGACAAAATCATGTTGGTATCTTCTTTTGAAACACCCAAAGCCAAGCAAATCAGCAAGCCAGGTGTAACAATCGGTACAATAATCGCCAATAAATGCTGGAATGCGGCTAAAAAAGCGATAAGTGGTTTTGGACGGTCATTCAGACCATAGACCAAATCAAGTTGGTCTTTTGGGGAGGGAGATTGGTTAAAATCAGACATAAGTCGTAAAGATATTGCAAAAGTGGCGCTATTCTAATCGAGTTACACAGCTTTACAAAATCAAAAGCGTGTTACTCATCAAAAAAAATTGTGTGTGTCAATAAAGTGTCACTATAAAACTTTAGTATTTTTCTGTATAATTTGCCCTCAAATTTATAGCGTATTGAATTTACATGTCAGATATTAAAACTCTCCGCAACATCGCAATTATTGCGCACGTTGACCACGGTAAAACAACTCTTGTGGATAAACTTTTACAACAATCGGGTGCACTCGGTGAACGAGCGGGCGAGATTGAGCGTGTCATGGATTCAGGCGCTATTGAAAGTGAACGTGGTATTACCATTCTTGCAAAAAACACAGCAATCAAATGGTTAGATAAACGTACTGATACTGAATACCGTATCAATATTGTCGACACCCCAGGACACGCCGACTTCGGTGGTGAGGTTGAACGTGTAATGTCGATGGTTGACTGCGTATTACTTCTTGTAGACTCTCAAGAAGGCCCAATGCCACAAACTCGCTTTGTAACGCAAAAAGCCTTTACACGTGGTTTGAAGCCAATCGTGATCATCAACAAGGTAGATAAGCCAAACGCACGTCCAGACTGGGTAATTGATCAAGTATTTGACTTGTTTGATAACTTGGGTGCAACTGATGACCAATTAGACTTCCCAATCGTATATGCATCAGGCTTACGTGGTGTTGCTGGTCCTGCACCAGACGAATTAGCGGAAGATATGACACCGTTATTTGAAACAATTGTTGATATTGTTGAGCCACCAGCAGTTGATGTTGATGGTCCATTCCAAATGCAAGTTTCTTCACTTGACTATAACAGCTTCGTAGGTGTAATTGGTGTTGGTCGTATTCAACGTGGTTCAGTGAAATTAAATACACCTGTAACCGTGATTGACCAAGAAGGTAAAACACGTAACGGTCGTATCTTAAAAATCATGGGTTACCATGGTTTAGAGCGTGTTGATGTTGAATCTGCTTCTGCAGGCGACATCGTATGTGTAACAGGTATGGACGAACTGCATATTTCTGACACGATTTGTGATCCGAAAAATGTAGAAGCTTTACCACCGCTTTCTGTAGACGAACCAACAGTATCGATGACATTCCAAGTGAATAACTCACCGTTTGCAGGTAAAGAAGGTAAATTCGTGACTTCACGTAACATTCGTGAACGTCTAGACCGCGAATTAATTCACAACGTTGCACTTCGTGTAGAAGATACTGACAGTCCTGACCGTTTCAAAGTATCAGGCCGTGGTGAACTTCACCTTTCAGTATTGATTGAAAACATGCGTCGTGAAGGCTTCGAGATGGGTGTATCTCGTCCACAAGTGATCTTGAAAGAGATCGATGGCGAAATGCAAGAACCATACGAAAACGTGACTTTTGACGTAGAAGAACAGCACCAAGGCGCTGTGATGGAACAAATGGGTAACCGTAAAGGTGAGATGACCAATATGGAAGTAGACGGTAAAGGCCGTATCCGTATTGAAGCAACTGTACCTTCACGTGGCTTAATTGGTTTCCGTTCTGAATTCATGACCATGACTTCAGGTACAGGTATCATGACTTCAAGCTTCTCGCACTATGGCCCAATGAAAGCAGGTCAAGTAGCGAAACGTCAAAATGGTGTGTTGATTTCTATGGTTCAAGGTACTTGCTTGGGCTATGCATTGTTCAGCTTACAAGATCGTGGTCGTTTATTCGCTAAACCTCAGTTAGAAGTTTACGAAGGTATGATTGTAGGGATTAACTCTCGTTCAGACGACATGGTGGTTAACCCAACTAAAGCGAAGCAGTTAACTAACGTACGTGCTTCTGGTACTGATGATGCGTTGACACTAGTGCCTGCAATTGAATTCACACTTGAGCAAGCACTTGAATTTATTGAAGACGACGAGCTAGTTGAAGTAACACCAAAATCAATTCGTATTCGTAAGCGTTGGTTGACTGAAAACGAACGTAAACGTAACCGCGATAAATAATAGAATATCGTGATCTAAAAACCGCTAAATTCGTTTAGCGGTTTTTTTATGACCAAATGTTTAAACACAAATTCGATATTGACCAAACTTTAAAATTACACAATGCTATAACGACACGTGCAATTTGTAACATAATATAATGTATACTGCGTCACAAAATAACGCTTAAAAAATACTGGAGAGTCGTATGAGCATTATTCAAGAATTTAAAGAATTTGCCATTAAAGGCAATATGATGGATTTGGCGGTTGGTGTCATCATTGGTGGTGCTTTTGGTAAGATTATTGATTCATTGGTTAAAGATGTGATCATGCCGCTTATTTCATGGGTGCTCGGTGGTGATGTCGACTTTACCAACAAGTTCCTGATTTTGGGTGATAACCCAAATAATATTCAAACCTTAACTGCGGCACAGGAAGCTGGTTTAAATATTTTCCATTACGGTAACTTCATGACAATTTTGATTAACTTCATTCTATTGGCATGGGTAGTGTTCTGGTTAGTGAAATTAATGAACAAAATGCGCCGTAACCAAGAAGAAGAGCCAGCTCCAGAAGCAACACCAGAAGACATTGAATTATTACGTGAAATTCGTGATGAATTGAAAAAACGTCAATAATTTTAATCCTGAGATTAAGCAAAAAAAACGGTGCAAGATGCGCCGTTTTTTTGCATCCTCTCCTAGAGCGAGAGGGCTGGAGGGAGGGGGATAAATCTCTCCCTTGCACAGCAGTGCTGCTCATCTCCTGAAAGGAGAGGGAGCTTTAGAAATTATAAATCACATCCGAAACTTTACTTCTACCAAATGAAAACCAAACTGACTTTTCACAGGGCCATGCAATACCCGTTCTGCTGCAGTAAAGACTAATTTATCAATCACGGGCACGAGTTGTCCTTTTTTAACCTCACCCAATTCACCGCCTTTTTTGCCCGAAGGGCAGGTCGAAAACTGTTTGGCAATTTTGGCAAAATCAGCACCCGATTGAATCCGCTTTTTCAGTTGTTCACAGGTTTCTTTATCTTTGACTAAGATATGACGCACAATTGCAGTTTTCATGCTTTTTTACCTCGTTTAGTTGCGGCATGTTTAGTCGTGGTCGGTACTTTTTTCAATGGCTGGCATTCAGGGCAAAACACAGATGCACGTTGCCCTAGTTTCAGGTTTTCTAATGTGGTTTCGCAATTCACACACATTTCACCTGCGCGGCCATAGGCCAGTAAAGTCTGCTGAAAGTAACCATTTTCACCCATGGCATTGCTGTAATCACGTAAGGTCGAACCGCCTAAATCAATCGCCTGTTTTAAAATACGTTTAATTTCAATCACCAGTTTTTCAATTTGCGCCAAACTCAGAGATGACGCAGGTTGTGCAGGATGAATACCTAAGTTAAATAGGCTTTCCGTGGCATAAATATTACCCACACCTACCACGACATGGTTATCCATAATTGCAACTTTAATGCCAACGTTCTTATTTTTTAACTTGTGAAAAAGATAGTCAGTATTAAACGCATCACTCAGTGGCTCAGGGCCAAGAGGATCAATCAATTTATGTTGTGAGCTTTCATCTAGCCATAAAATACAGCCAAAACGACGTGGGTCGTGGTAACGCAATTGCATATCTTCAAACTGAATAATCAGATGGTCATGTTTGCGTAAATCTTCATGGGCATCGCAAAGACGAAAACTACCTGACATGCCTAAATGCCATAACATGCTGTCTTGCTCAAATTGCGCCAGAATGTATTTGGATCTGCGGGTCAATTGCAGAAGTTTTTGTCCTGTGAGTTTATGCAGGTTTTCTGGAATGGGCCAACGTAAGCTGGCTTGACGTACTTCTACATTCAGGACTTTTTGATCCAGCAGCGGCAATAAACTGGTTTTGGTGGTTTCAACTTCGGGCAATTCAGGCATGGTACAAATTCAATCCACTTGTGGAAATTAAGCAGGCAAGGGCATAAAGTAATGCGCTTAATATTGGGGATAACCTATAGAATACAAGCCATAGCTTGCCACCGCAAAATTATTCTGTGAAAAGCTAAAGCATGCTTTGCAAAAACCATACAACACGTTATAAATAAATCATTTTTGAACATCTACTATAGGGAAAAACCATCTTGAAAAGATGGCAGATTCCGAGTTTTTACTTCTTTATTTCATGATTCACTTTTGGTGAATCGCACAGTATGAGGGCATGCAGCGTGACATTACTTTTTCAGCCGATTCAATTTGGCTCACTGCAACTTGCCAATAAAATTCTGATTGCTCCAATGTGTCAATATTCTGCCAATGAACAGGGCGAGTTGAGTTATTGGCACGAACAACAATGGGCGAATTATGCGTTGTCTGGCGCAGGTATGTGTATCGTCGAAGCTACCGCAGTGCAGGCTGAAGGGCGCATTAGTTATGCTGACTTAGGTTTATGGAACGATATGCAGCGTGCGCAGCTCAAAGCGCTATTACATAAACTTAAAAGCCTGTCTCCAATGCCATTTGCGATACAACTGGCGCATGCAGGGCGTAAAGCATCGACTGATAAACCTTGGCAGGGCAAAGGGCAGTTTGCGCCGAATGAGGAACATGGCTGGCAGACGGTATCGGCCAGTGAGTTGCCATTTCAGGCACATGAACATGCACCGCATGCGTTAAGCCAAGATGAAATTCAGCAGATTATTGCAGACTTTGCCAGTGCTGCTGTACGTGCGGTGGATGCAGGCTTTGACTTAATTGAAATTCATGCTGCACATGGTTACTTGTTGCATCAATTTATGTCACCGTTGTCTAATCAACGTCAAGATGAGTATGGCGGTAGTCTCGAGCATCGGATTCGCCTGACCTTAGAAGTATTCCAAGCCATTAAAAATGCAGTCCCACAAGATTATCCAATTGGGGTGCGAATTTCTGCAACTGACTGGATGGATGATGCTGGTGGTTGGAATCTGGAGTCATCCATTGGCTTAGCCAAAGCGCTTGAGCATTTAGGTGCTGCGTATATTCATGTATCGAGTGGTGGTTTACACCCTGAACAGCAGATTGATTTACACGCAGGCTATCAAACACCCTTTGCACATGCGATTAAACAGGCGGTAAAAATACCTGTGATTGCAGTGGGGTTGATTACGGAAGCCATGCAGGCAGAAGGCATTTTGCAATATGAACAGGCCGATGCCATTGCTATTGCACGTGCAATTTTGTATGACCCGCGCTGGCCATGGCATGCAGCTGCTGAATTGGGTGAGCAAATTGAGATTGCACCACAATATTTACGCTGTCAGCCACACGGATTCCGTTGTTTATTTCAGCCGTTTAAGCCAATAGAGGGTGATGCAGAAACCTGAGATTGGATCACTTAAAATAAGTGAAACTTAAACTATTTTGCCGTGCTTTATTGGCGGATTCGGTGTAAGGTAAATCAGTAAAACCATGCAGAAATATGGGCAACACTGAAAAAGGATGTCAGGGTGTTACTGAGTATTTTATTTCCCATTTGCGCCGTTGTGCTTTTGGGATATTTTGCCGTAAAAAGCCAGTTTATAGAATCTAACGCAATTCAGTTTCTAGGGCAGTTTGTTATGAAAGTGGCCTTGCCTGCATTTTTATTGCAGGCTTTGGCCAGTAAGAGCTTGGCGGAAATTTGGCATCCTGCTTATTTTCTGGGGTATGGTGGCGGTTCTATTGTATTGTTTGCAGGTGCATTTTTACTGTATCGGTATTATTTTTCTGAAAGTATAACCCATAGCAGTGTTTTGGCGATGGGTGCTTCTATGTCCAACACTGGGTTTATTGGCACAGCCATTTTAACCTTGTTGATTGGCAGTCAGTCCGCAATTTATTTGTCTTTAACTTTAATTGTAGAAAACCTGATTATTGTGGCCATTATGCTAATTTTGGCAGAACGTGGGCTGCAATCTACAACAAAATCAGGCTGGCAACTTTATTTGGAAACCTTGCAGCGTTTACTGAAAAATCCTGTAATTTTATCCATTTTATTGGGCATGTTGTGTGTGTTCTTAAACTTAAAACTGCCGCAATCTATCTCACAAATTCTAGAAATGTTGGGTAAAACCGCTTCACCTTTGGCACTGTTTGTGATTGGCGGCAGTCTGGTTGGAATGAAAATTCAGTCGCTGAATCTGCAAAGTATAGTGTTGGCATTGCTCAAGGTGCTGCTGATGCCGCTCATGATTTTTGGCATTTTATGGATGTTGGATGTCAGCCGTGAAATGTTGTTTGTTGGAACTTTATTGGCGGCTTTGCCCATGCCAATCGCCTTTGGTATTTTTGGGCAGCACTATGGTTTACATGACAAAGCTTTAGCACCATTAGTGTTAAGCACAATTTTAGGTTTTGTGATGGTGGCAATTTTATTAACCCAATCTGACCATTGGTTATAAAACTGAACGAGACCTTAGTGTTATAACTTTGAAAATGCACTTGAATAAACAGTGTACAAAATAGATGGCAGTTGTATATTATTTAGCAATATTAGACATATAGCATTGTTTGCAGGATGGGCTATGCAAGATGCCCCCACATTCAGATACAACACAAGAGAATTCACCTTCAAAAGTGTTGTTACAGTCAGCGAGTCATTCTGCACAACGCTCGATTTTGAATGCTTCACATTGTGATATTCAGAGTCGGCAACTTATCGAAAATGCCTTAAAAGACCCAATTGCAAAAATTCCAGCAGTATTCAAACAAAACTATTATCAGTTTCAGTATCGACATCAAAAATCTTATTTAAAACAAGTAAATTATGTCGCTCAGCTGGCATTTTTAATTTATTTCTGGGCAGACCATTTTGTCATCCCCGATGTAAGTGCGCTGTCTGGTATGACACGTGTGATGGCCATTCTTATTGGTTGTAGTCTTAATTTTTTCTTATTTAAATATGTTCGCCAAATTCAATGGTTGGATCTGATTTTACCGCTTTCGACCAGTGTATCTGCAATCATTTGGTTTGAACTTTTATTACACTCAACCAGTGCGTGGATTTCTACATATCTATATGCCAGCGTGATTTTGATTGTCTTGGGAAATTTGTCCATTCAAGTGCATTTTCGCCGTTCTTTAATCACCTCTGCGCTGATCAGCGTGGTGATTTTATATGGTGTCTATCGTCTGAGTAGTTTGCAGGATTTTTATATATTTCTGTTGGTGTATACGCCTATTTTATTGTTCAGTATTTATATTGCTTGGATTAATACCCTAAATGCGCGTAAGAATTTTCTTAGAGCATTATTGGAAGACTGGAATTACCATATTTTAAATGAAATGGCACAAACAGATGAACTGACTCAATTGCACAACAGACGCCATTTTATGTATGCAGTCGGGCATCTCATTCAGGCAAGTTGCTATGAGGGTACGGCGGCTTTACTGATTTTTGATGTCGACAGATTTAAAGTCATCAATGACACCTATGGGCACGATGTAGGTGATCGGGTACTACGTAGCATTGCAGAAGTGTCACAACGTGAAATGCGACAGGGGGATATTTTGGCTCGTTTTGGTGGAGAGGAATTTATTGTTTTTTTACCGCATACGACCAAACAGGATGCCTTGAAAATAGCAGAGCGTTTACGCCAAAAGCTGTCGCAACAAGGCATCTCATTGCAAGATCAGGAATTACACTTTTCGGTGTCTGTTGGCGTGGCAGAACTTGGAGTCGCACAGTGTAATTTGGAGCCATTGATCAAACAAGCTGACTTGGCACTGTATACCGCCAAATATCAGGGGCGGAATTGTGTGATGCATTATGACGACTTAGATTTGGCATCTTGCGAGCGTCTTGAGTTGGTAAGATAGCGCACTGACAGATGAACTGGCTGAATGTGTGCGCTATGCTCACTAAGTCCGAGTTTTAACTTTTCTTGGCTGCAGCTTTGTTTGAACCTTTGGCTTGATCGGCCATCATTTTTTCTACCGCAGCCAGTGACTCTTTGGCTTGAGGTACATTTTCCTGTGCCAATGATGCAAAAATCTTTTTCGCCTCAGGTAAATTTTGTGGCACGATATTGCCATTCACAAACATATTGCCCACCGCCATGAGCGCAGGAATATAGCCCTTTTGTGCCAAGTTTTGGATACTTTGTAGACCTTGTTTAATTGGTGTTTCATTTTTGTTTTTAAAGCCCGTGCTAATGTCGTATAAAGCTTTGGCATGAATGGCTTGATAGTGATCCTTCGCTATTAAAGGCTGTAATAACTTTAGTCCTTGTTGATCGGACGCTGCCGTATTTTCTGAGAAATATACAACGGCTAAATCTACAGTTGCATCGTGAAAACCTAGTTTAGAGGCACTTTGTAAATGCTGTTTAGCTTTGGCAGTATCTTGTTTTAAACCCAAAGCACCCGTCAGATAGTTTTTACCTAACACATAATGCGCAACAGGGTAGCCTTTTTGAGCAGATTGCTCGTACAACTGTAGGGCTTTCTTTTCATTTTTAGCGGTGCCTTGCCCTGTTTGGGTTAAATAACCCAAGTTATACATGGCTTGAGCATTGCCAGCTTTGGACAGTTTTTCTAACTCCTGATAGGCATCTTTGACTTTATTGGCTTGCATTAATTGTTCAATCTTTGCAAAAGCAGGATCGGTTGGAATGTTGCTATTTGCCATGCTGATGCTGCTAGATAGGGCAATCGCACCCACAATGAGTAGTTTCTTCATCATTTTCATTTGACCTTATTATTTTTTACACACAACTCCGTTTATGTGTAAGTTTTAGCGGATGTATTCATCATAATTTGAAAAATGTGAAAGTAAATATAAAAACTGTGAATTATTCAGATTACAGAAAAGACCGAGGGAATCTTGTGATTCCCTCGTGGTGTAAGCAATATTTTTAAGTTTATTGTGGGCGGGCGACATCGCCATTTAAATGTTCAGGTAAATCTAATACTTGTACAGATAATTCTTCCAAAGCACTTGGCTTAGCCACGACCAAAGCTTTAAAACCATCTGCAGTTGCAAGGCTGTTCACTACTTCCACATCATTATTCAGTTTGTCTGCAGGCGCAGGTGCATCACCAGTACCCTGAATTAAATGTAACCAATGTTTTGGTTTAGCTTTAAACCATAAACGAGCCACAACTTCCTGACCCAAATAGCAGCCTTTGTCATAATGCACGCCATCCCGTTGATGCAAACGTAATTCCTGTGGCTGAAACACCTCTGCGGTTGCGGCTTGAATCCAAGCTTGACCTGCTTCAATGGCTTGTAGCTGCCATACCTGAATATCGGTCGTTTCAGCAGTAAATTCAGTCTGCTGACCTTGAAGTTGTGGATAGACCGTACCGATGGTCTCAAGCTGCATTTTTGAAAATGCACCAAATTTTTTAATGTGTTTGGCTAAATCTTCGGCTTGGTCGGCAGTGCTGATTATTTCAAAACTTTCAGAGGAGATTTTTTTGAGCCATAAACCAAACAGCACACGTCCTTTTAAACTACAAATAGCCGTATAACACGTTGTATTTTCAGCCAAAGCTTCGACATTGACGGTCACCTGACCTTGGAGAAATTTTTGTGCATCTACACCGTTTAAACTCAAAGCACAGAAAGCTAAATCGCGCATGAAAACCCTTTTCAGAATGAAATCTAAGACTAAAGAATGAGGTCAATTTTGCGCTATTTTTAGAAAAAATGCATTTTTCAGGCAAGAATTTTACTTGAAATGTAACCAATTATTGCAAAAAACCACTATTTTTATATTTAAGTATATGAAATATATAAGATTTGGGAAATGGGTTTTTGGCAGCGTACAATGCTTTCGACGGGTGGAAACAATCATCCCATAAGATGTTGAGAACAATAGAGTAAGGGCGAATACCAGATGAATAACAACTACCGCAAACCGCTGCAAGGCACTCAGCTCGATTTTTATGACGTGCGTCAAGCCGTTGAAGATATCCAGCCAGGCGCCTATGCCAAACTTCCTTATACCTCAAAAGTACTTGCAGAGCAGTTGGTGCGCCGTTGTGATCCTGCAATTTTAGAACAATCTTTAAAACAATTGATTGAACGTAAACAAGAGCATGATTTTCCGTGGTATCCAGCACGTGTGGTATGTCACGACATTTTAGGTCAAACCGCATTGGTAGATTTGGCAGGCTTGCGTGATGCGATTGCCGATCAAGGTGGTGATCCATCTAAAGTGAATCCTGTAGTGCCAACCCAGTTAATTGTCGATCACTCTTTGGCAGTGGAATATGGTGGTTTTGACCCAGATGCATTCCGTAAAAACCGTGAAGTGGAAGATCGCCGTAATGAAGACCGTTTCCACTTTATTGAATGGACTAAAACTGCGTTTGAAAATGTAGATGTGATTCCTGCGGGTAACGGCATCATGCACCAGATTAATCTGGAAAAAATGTCTCCAGTGATTCAAAACCGTGAAGGTCTGGCATTTCCAGATACCTGCGTAGGTACAGACTCACATACGCCACATACTGATGCTTTGGGTGTCATTTCTGTAGGTGTGGGTGGTTTAGAAGCTGAAAACGTAATGTTGGGCCGTGCTTCTTGGATGCGTCTGCCAGATATTATTGGTGTGGAGTTAGTCGGTCAGCGTCAGGCGGGTATTACAGCAACTGACATCGTATTGGCTTTAACTGAGTTCTTGCGTAAAGAACGTGTGGTTGGTGCTTATTTAGAATTCTTTGGTGAAGGTGCAGACAGCATGTCGGTGGGTGATCGTGCCACGATTTCCAACATGACCCCTGAATATGGTGCAACTGCAGCGATGTTCTACATCGACCAAAACACCATCGACTATTTAACTTTGACTGGTCGTGAAGCAGAGCAGGTAAAACTGGTTGAAAACTATGCCAAAGAAATTGGTCTTTGGGCATCTGATATGACTCAGGCAGAGTATCCACGTGTGTTACGTTTTGATCTTTCAACGGTAACGCGTAACATTGCAGGCCCATCTAATCCGCATGCGCGTGTATCTACTGCAGACTTGAAAGAAAAAGGCATTGCAGGTGTAGTTGAGCAACGTAGCGATGGCTTAATGCCAGATGGTGCGATCATTATTGCGGCCATTACCTCTTGTACCAATACCTCAAACCCACGTAATACCGTAGCAGCAGGTTTATTGGCACGTAAAGCCAATGAATTAGGACTCGTGCGTAAGCCTTGGGTGAAATCATCATTTGCACCCGGTTCTAAAGCCGCTGCTTTATATTTAGAAGAAGCAGGCGTACTGAAAGATTTAGAAAAACTTGGCTTTGGTATTGTGGCCTATGCATGTACTACCTGTAATGGTATGTCTGGTGCATTAGACCCAGCTATTCAGCAAGAAATTATTGACCGTGACTTGTATGCGACTGCGGTGCTTTCAGGTAACCGTAACTTCGATGGTCGTATCCATCCGTATGCGAAACAAGCTTTCTTAGCATCTCCACCATTGGTTGTGGCTTATGCGATTGCGGGCACTATCCGTTTTGACATCGAAAAAGATGCATTAGGCACCGATCAAAATGGCAACCCAATTTACTTAAAAGATATTTGGCCATCTGATGCTGAAATTGATGCTTTGGTGAAAGAGTCAGTTAAACCTGAACAATTCCGCCAAGTGTATATCCCAATGTTTGATTTGGGTGAGTCAGAAAAATCTGAAAGTCCGCTATATGACTGGCGTCCACAAAGTACTTATATCCGTCGTCCGCCGTATTGGGAAGGTGCATTAGCGGCACCACGTACTTTAGCCAATATGCGTCCTTTGGCAATTTTGGGCGATAACATCACCACAGACCATTTATCTCCATCGAATGCGATTATTTTAGATTCGGCAGCAGGTGAGTACTTGGCAAAAATGGGCTTGCCAGAAGAAGATTTCAACTCTTATGCAACGCACCGTGGTGATCACCTGACGGCACAACGTGCAACTTTGGCGAATCCAAAATTGTTTAATGAAATGGTGGTACGTTCAGACGGCACAATTAAGCAAGGTTCTAAAGCGCGTGTTGAGCCAGAAGGCGAAGTAATGCGTATGTGGGAAGCGATTGAAACCTATATGAACCGTAAACAGCCGTTAATTATTATTGCAGGTGCTGACTATGGTCAGGGTTCTAGCCGTGACTGGGCTGCAAAAGGTGTGCGTCTTGCTGGTGTGGAAGCAATTGTCGCTGAAGGTTTTGAGCGTATTCACCGTACCAACTTGGTGGGCATGGGCGTATTGCCACTTGAGTTTAAAGCGGGTGTAAACCGTAAAACTTTAGGTTTGGATGGTACAGAACTCTATAGCGTGATGGGTAATATTGCGCCACGTTCAGACTTAACTTTGGTGATTGAGCGTTCAACTGCAGACGGCAAAAATCAAATGATTGAAGTGCCTGTGACTTGCCGTTTAGATACCGAAGAAGAAGTGTCTGTATATGAAGCGGGCGGTGTATTGCAACGTTTTGCACAGGACTTCTTGGAAGGGAATGTGGCTTGATGCTTTGATCTAAAATGATCTAGTTAATTATTTTTACAAAAAGACCTTATCCAAATGATAGGGTCTTTTTTTTATTGAGATGGGGATTGTCCTAGATTGCATAGGCAAACTCCTTGTAAACCTGACTTAATTTTCTAACTAAATCATGCTTAGCCCAATTGCCACCATCACCTGTCAAAATGGACAATAGACAATCATCACAGAATAGATATACTGGATTGACCATTTCTAAACCACACGGAGAACAAAGATGGTAACTGCAGGTGATAAACCAGGAACAGGCTTCTATTTTTGTGTCCAATGCGGGCATCGCGTTTACTTAGAAATTGGTACAGACCGTCTACCACCGTGTACCAAATGCCATGGCACCCAATATAACAACAAGGTTGCCTAAGCTACACGACAAAAACAGCTGATCCTGTTTTTAATCTAAAGCCCTATCACCCGATGGGGCTTTTTGCTATTTTAGCCATAGAAAACCACAAGCAATGAGGTACAGCATGGAAACAATACTCGGTTTATGTGTCGGCATTGGTCTGAGCGCTGCCAGTGGCTTTCGGGTTTTCGTACCATTATTGGTTATGAGTGTTGCGGCACTCATGGGGTGGTTTGAACCCTTAAAAGGTTTTGAATGGCTGGCTATGCCTGCTGTTTGTCTAGCTTTGGCTGTTGCTACAGTAAGTGAAATAGCCGCATATTATGTGCCGTGGGTCGATAATATGCTCGACACCGTTGCCACACCTGCTGCCATGATTGCAGGTACACTCACCACTATGGCAGTAAGCAGTGGCGAAATGTCGCAATTTGCCAGTTGGGCTTCGGCAATTATTGTGGGTGGCGGTACAGCGGGTGTAGTGCAAATGAGCACGGTTGCGGTACGTGGGGTATCGACTGCAACTACAGGTGGAGTTGCGAATCCTATTGTTTCAACAGGAGAGTGGATTGGTGCAGCAGTACTTTCGGTATTGTCTTTAATTGTGCCAGTGTTAGTGGTATTTGTGGTGGTCATTGCTTTAATTTGGGCTATTCGATGGATTCGGGGCAAAAAGAAAGTCGCAGAATCTTCGGTATAAGCCTTGCAGGAGCAGATTGAAACCATTTCATAAGGTATGTGGTAATAAATTCAATATTTATGCTTTATTTGATGGTTTTAGCGCATAAAAATCACCTATTTGGGAAATATTTTAAAATATTGTTAAAAATGTAATAAAAAATTCAAAAAAATATAAAAATTAAATCATTTTGGGGAAACAATCCCAAGCTCAAATTACTACTATATATCTCAAGGGTGTGATGGGGATCGAAAAGAGTAGATTGCTGCCAGTTGCGTACAACGCGCGTGTAGTACTTACCCAAAAGGTCTCGATTCGGCTTAGGACGCTATAGATTAAAAGTTTATAGGCTATAAGATCATGGCTTATCCAGCATGATAGTTGAAGTAAACCACAGTTGTTTTCCCTAACACCCTCAAGAATTTTCAAAACAAATAACAACTTAAAATAACAGCCATAAAATTATAAAAATCTAAATAAAATATCAGTTTAAATTTAAATCTCTTGTAAACATTCGCTACAAAACTCCCATCAAGTCACTTATCTAAATCTGCTAAATTGAGCTTGTAATCTGCATCTAAACAGGTGTGATATGAGTGTTGATTACGATTTTTGGTGTCGATTTTTACTGACTTGTGCACTGATTAATTACGCTATTTTAATGCTGTGGTTTGTGGTGTTGATATTTGCACATAACTGGCTTCGATAGTTACATGGCAAATGGTTCAAACTCACCGATTCAAGTTTTGATGCGATTCATTATGGTGGTATGGCAGTTTATAAAATAGGGGTATTGCTGTTCAATATTGCTCCGCTCATTGCGCTGTATATGATGCGACCTTAAATACCACAACAGAAATACCGCATTTTAAAGCACCTTTAAAATATAAGATGTAGTCACAGCAAGGCTGAAAGACCACAATTCAAGGAGTTTACAAACATGAATCAATTAAAACCCGCACTGATTTTAGGTGGGCTGATTTGTTTGGGAATGGTGCTGGCAGGTTGGATTTTGGGCAACAGTGCACTGAAAATTAAGCAATATGAGCGTGTGGTTTCGGTCAAAGGCTTGTCTGAGCGTGAAGTCAAAGCCAATGTGGCCGTGTGGCCCATTCGTTTTAGCGCAGCCAGTCAAGATTTGGCTGCTTTGTATGACACCATGCAAGGCCAGACTGCACAAATTCAAAACTTTTTAAAAAATGAAGGTTTTGCTGCGGAAGAAATTACCATTGCCGCACCCGTGATTACCGATAAATACGCCCAGCAATATGGTGGAGATGGTAATGTTGCCTTGCGTTATACCGCGCATCAAACCATTACGGTCTATACCAAAAGTATAGATAAAGTCCGCAGTGCACAAAGCCGTCTGGTCGATTTAGGCAAGAATGGTATTGCCTTTGGTGGTGAGGATTATGGGCAACGTACTGAATATTTATATACGCAGTTGAATGACATTAAACCTGCCATGATCGAGCAAGCTACCCAAAATGCCCGCAGTGTTGCAGAGAAATTTGCCGCAGATTCTGACAGCCGTTTGGGGAAAATCAAATCGGCCAATCAGGGCGTATTTAGCATTGAAGAGCGTGACAGCAACACCCCTTATTTGAAAAAAGTACGTGTGGTGTCTACCGTAGAATATTATTTGGCAGATTAATGTACAAACTCACTCAATCAGGAAACAGACATCATTAATCGTTTTAGCTAAGCAAGCACATTGCCCGACTGAATTGACAGCTTGGGCTGTGCTTGATATTTTGCCCGCACCGCTTTTTATGCTGTATGTTCATGGCTTTAAACGACAACTTTATTTATGCACCACCACAAGAACCTTTAGAAATTGTCTATGAAGATGATGATTTGCTGGTGATTGATAAGCCCGCAGGTTTGTTGTCTGTGCCGGGACGTTTGCCTGAACATCAGGACAGTGCCTATTTAAGGGTTTTAGCTCAACATCCCAGTGCAAAAATTGCCCATCGTTTAGATATGGCGACATCCGGTATTTTAATGTTCGCCAAGCACCGTGATGCAGAAGTTGCATTAAGTAAAATGTTTCAGGCCCGAACGGTCAAAAAAAACTATATAGCTTTAATTCAGGGGCAGCTTGAGGGGCAAGGCAGTGTCGATGTGCCGTTAATTACCGACTGGGAAAACCGCCCACGGCAAATTGTGCATTTCGATTTAGGCAAGCCTGCACAAACGCTGTATCAGGCTTTGGAATATCGGGCCGATGAAGATATTACCCGTGTATTGCTGACGCCAATTACAGGGCGTTCGCATCAGTTGCGGGTACACATGCAATATATTGGTCACCCAATCACAGGCGATAAGTTATATCATCCTCAGCCGCAACAAAGTCCTTTAAAACGAATGGCGTTGCATGCCAGCTATTTGGCATTTACTCAGCCGTTGAGTCATGAAGCTGTAGAAATTCGGGCACAGCTTCCTTTTTAATCACTTTCTTTCTAACAGTCACATTTTTTTCAAATTATTGTGAAAATACTCAAAATTTGGGATAGCCTTCATCCCAAGAACTAGTTAATTTAACGCTATAACCGTAGATTTTCATTTTCCTTGCACAAAAAGGAGGTTGATTGGTTATTTTAAAATTTTTGTGTTGAGTGTTTGGGGCTGCAACTTGAGGTTGAAGTGATTTTTGCGTGAAAAACGCATCACTTGAACGGGGCAGGCCGATGGGGTGGGAGGCAAAGTTATGTTGTATATATTGGGCGCAATAATTGTAGTTCTTGTGGTGATTGTTTTTTGGCAAACATTACGCAGCCGTGAATTATCAGCAGGTATTCAATCATTACAAACTAATTTAGACCGTACCCGTACCAATTTGGCAACTGATGAGCTGGAAAGTAACGAGTTAGAACATCAGCTCACGCTGCTTCGGGTAGAAGTAGGGAGTTTGAAAAACCGTGTGGAAAGTTTGCAGCATTATCAAGATATTTTAGATGTTGAACAATATGTGCAGGAGCGTCGCCAACAAGTTGAAATGTTTGTAGAAATGGTCAAGTCTGAAGCAGAAAACATGCGTGATCAATGCAAACAAAAAATTGAAAAAGTCAGTAATTTTTTAGTCGAACACGAACAAAAAGCCAAAGCTAAAACCCTAAAAGCAGCTCAAGAACAATTGGGTGCTTTTTATCATTTAGCAGAAGAACGTCAAAAGTTAGAGCAGGTGACTGCCGCGCTTTATCACAAAATTGAAGAAAATACCCCTGCGTTTCAATTGCCAGCACAGCAGTTACTCGATCATTTAATTGAAGACTATAGCCAGTCTGATGCAGCACAGCATTTATTACAGGTGCGTCAAAAAATTATGCAAGCGATTCAAAATAATGAAATGGCCTATTGTGCATTTGTAGATGAGCAGCGTCGTCTTTGTGCAGTAACATTGCTTAGTCATGCATTTAACAGCAGAGCAGACTTATATTTAGCCCAGTTGAACCAACATAATTTAGGGGAATCTCTACAAGCGTTGCAGGATGATTTCACCTTGCTTAATCACTATGCGGCATCTTTTGGACATAGCAAAATTTTAGAATCTTACTTGGCACTTCGCCTTGAAGAGTTAAAATTTGCATCTTTAGTGATTGGCCTTAAGCAACAGGGCACTGACACCACACAGCAAGTAAAACTGGCAGCGAATGCTTAAGGATAAGCTGCATCTATAAGATGCAGACTCTGTAGGGCTGTCCGACTAAAGTCAGCGCAAAATACAGAAAACTTGATCAAGTACGGCAAAATTGTGCTATGTTGAATTCACTATTTTGTCACTTGCCAGATATATATTGGCTAAAAAGATAACAAGGATATTCGCATGACACGTGACTATGAGCAATTCCCAGATGATGATAATGGTAATGTACTTTGGCAAATGCATGAAGATGGGGATGACCTGACAGAGCCACATGAAATTGAGTACTCCATTGCTTTTACCACACAAGAACAAGCCGAAAAATGTGCGTTGTATTTGTTGGCAGAAGAGCAAAAAATTTCATTATTTCAAGATGAAGAATCAGATGCGGTTGAATGGATTATCACCATTTATGTTTATATGGAACCAGAGTATTCAGACATTGTAGATTTAGAACAATGGTTCACTAAAATTGCCGAAGAGCATGGCGGTGAATATGACGGTTGGGGCTGTATGGCCTACGTCTACGATGATGAAGATGAGTACGAAGACGAAGAATAAATTTGATTTTCCAAAAGCATGTGTTGATCACATGCTTTTTTAATTCTGCATGACGCATAAGGATTGGTTTTTAGTATCAAGCCTTGCAGCGTATTGTAGAGCAGAAAGAGGCAATATGGATATTGCAATTAAGCGAGCCTATCTGGATGCTGTACCTACAGATGGTACACGGGTTTTAGTCGATCGTTTGTGGCCACGTGGTGTGACTAAAGCGCGTGCTCAAATTGATTGGTGGCCTAAAGAAATTACGCCCTCAACTGAATTACGCAAGTGGTATCACCAAAACCCTGAACAAAACTGGGATGAATTTCAACAGCGTTATCGGCTCGAACTGACTCAGCAGGAAGCGACCTTACAGGAACTGCTTCAACTGGCACAGCAGCAAAAAGTGACCTTAATTACCGCTGCAAAAGATGAACAGCATAATCATGTGGTGGTGTTAAAGCGTGTTTTGGAGCAATCTTTAACATCGTTAGAGTAAAAATCCATCGGATTATTCAACCATTATCCTTATGCTTTATAAGGTTTTTAAGTTTATGAATAATCAGTGAAAAATGTTATAATAAAATTTTTGAGGTTTTTTATGTCTTTGCCAAATTGCCCAAAATGCCAGTCAGAATATACTTATGAAGATGGTGACTTGCTCATTTGCCCAGAATGCTCACATGAGTGGAAAGAAGGTGATGTAACTGAAGAAGCGGCTGCAGTAATTAAAGATGCAAATGGTAATGTGTTATCAGATGGCGACACGGTAACCGTGATTAAAGACCTTAAAATTAAAGGTTCTTCTGCTGCTGTAAAAGTAGGAACGAAAGTGAAAAATATTCGTTTAATTCCAGACGCTGCCGATGGTCACGACATTGATTGTAAAATTGATGGTATGGGCGCGATGAAATTAAAATCTGAGTATGTGAAAAAAGCATAATCCGTATTAGAAATACCAAGCGCAGGCAACTTTGTAGAAGTCGCCTGCGCTTTTTTTATGCAGTGCATAAAGAAAAAGATCATTAAGTTTTGTGATATGTGACAATAAAAATGACACAGCATCTCTTTTAATGTTTGTACAAAAATACTACTTTTTTATTTTGCCTAAGTCCTTTATATTTTAGATGAAAAGAACAAGTTTTAATCAGGTTTAACGTAGTCATTACTTAACAACACCACTCACAAAAACAGTTGGGGGAAACTATGTCAGGATGGTTCGAAGTTTCACAAGCAAGCAATGCACAATATCGTTTTGTACTTAAAGCGGGGAATGGCGAAATAATTTTAACCAGTGAGTACTATAAAGCTAAAGCTTCGGCTTTAAATGGTATCGCTTCGGTACAAAAAAACAGTCAGGAAGATGGCCGTTATGACCGTCTGACTTCTAAAAATGATAAGCCGTATTTTAATTTAAAAGCCGCCAATCATCAGGTGATTGGTACAAGCCAGCTCTATACAACTGAGCAATCACGTGAAAAAGGCATTGAATCGGTTAAAACAAATGGTAGCAGCAGTACCATTAAAGATTTAACAGTAAGTGCTTAACCTTAAGGTTATCCTTAATTTTAAGCCTTATATAAAAAGCATGCTGCGGCATGCTTTTTTATTTTGGTGTGGATGTCATGGATAGTTCCCCAATTGACAGTATTGAGTGAAGTACTTTGAGCATTTTTGGATAGAGAAGAAGATTAATGAAAAAATTGGCGATGCGGATATTCTTGGTACTTATAGCGGTGGTGGCGGTATGGTGCGCAGGGCCATATTGGAGCCTGTATCAAATCAATCAGGCTGTGGAGCAACATCAAGCAGACCAACTTTCAAGCTATATAGATTATCCGCAAGTCAAAGCCAGTTTAAAACCACAAGTGCAGCAGCTTTTACAGCAGTTAATGGGTTTTGAGGCATCCTCTTCAGCACCAAATGTTTTGGGGCAGATATTGACTGATCAGCTGAGCGATAAAATGCTAGATGTTTTACTGACGCCAGAAAGTATTGCTTTATTGATGCAGGGCAAAGCATGGCAGGAATCCATTCGTTTACCAGATTTATCCTTACGATTGCCGCAAACCTCCGCAGAGCAATGGACTGTGGAGCATCGGAAAACAGGATTTAGTATTTTTCCACGTGCGCATGCACAACAAGTTGAACTTGCCGAGGCTTTTAAACCCAGTCCAGATATTCGCAGTGGTTTTCATCGTTGGAACCGTTTTGTGGTTAAAGTACCCACCCAATATGCAGGACTTACCGAATTTGAGCTGCAACCACGCAACTGGCGCTGGAAAATTGTTGCGATTCGTTTAGATGTACGCGAGTAGGTGAGTACGAGGTATGGACTTTTTGAACTTTCCTCTCGATGTGTTGAAGGTCATTTGGTGAAACAAGAGCAAGCAGGAAGAATAAGATGAAAAAATTATCAGGTGGTTTGAGTGCGGGGTTGTTACTCAGTGGAGCATTGTTTAGCCCTTTGTTGATTGCAGCACCAGTAGTAAGTACAACAGCGACATCTAAAACTGCACCGATTGAAGGCTTATATTTTCAGCATCAAGACTGGGAGTTGGCTTGTGATAATACAGGCACCTGCCGTGCTGCGGGTTACCAAACTGATGACAATTTTGAGCAACCGATTAGCGTATTGCTAACGCGTAAAGCAGGTCAAAATCAGGTCATACAAGGTCAAATACAAATTCAAAATGATGTTCCTCAAGCGACACTATTTTTAAATGGACGGGCTTTGCAACAGTTACGCTTTAATGAAAATATTGCTAACTTGTCTGCTGCCAGTGTGCAAAAGCTGTTGGTGCAGGCACGTCAGTATACCGTTATTGAATTAAGGCAAGCTAAGCAACGCTGGCAATTGTCTGATGCAGGCTTAAGTGCGATATTGTTAAAAATGGATAGCTTCCAAAAGCGGGTGGGGACAACATCTGCCGTACTTGCAAAGGGTAAGCAGTCATCTTCAAAAGTGTTAGTTGCGCAGCCTATTCCGAAAATTAGTATTCGGATGCAGCCAAAATATAGAACAGCCAAAGCACAAGTGCTTACTGCGGCAAGTGCAGACAAACTGTATCCGATATTACGTCAGTCAGCAGACCGTGATAATTGTTATATGTTGTTTGAACCTGAGGAAGATCAGCATATTCGACTCTACTCGCTTAATCAGCAGCGTACTTTGGTGGAAGCAGATTGTTGGCGTGGTGCATATAATATGGGTGTGGCTTATTGGGTTATGGACAAAAAGCTGCAACATATCCATCAGTTTGTGACGGATTCAGCTTCAGAATTTAGCAATGGGCAGATTTTTGCATATCAAAAAGGTCGTGGTATTGGAGATTGTTTTAGTCAAATTGAATGGGCGTGGAATGGTCAGCAGTTTGTGAAAAGCTATCAGTTCGATGCAGGACAATGTAAAGGCTTTGCGGGCAGTGCGTGGGATATGCCCAATTTTGTTAGCCAAATTGAGTATGCATCTGCCGATTAAAAACTAAAGTAAAAATATTAATGACTCATTCAATCGGTGCAAGTGCTTAATTCACTTGTGCTCGAGCGACTAACTTTTCCATAATTTCATCTAACTTTTTCAGTCGCTTAATGTCATCCCATAATGCTTTAGCTTCTGGATAATGTTTGGACATCATGCCAAGCCATTGCTTGTAACGTCCCACCATATTCATTTCCTTTTTATAGGAACCATTTAAGAAACGGATTTGCAGGCCAAGCAGTTCATTCCAGCTAATCAGCGGGTCATCGCTATTCTTGCGGATACATTGAGTCAGGTCAGGTGTAGTTACTGCACCGCGGCCAATCATCAGATCTTCACAGCCGGATTCTAGTTGACACTGTTTGGCGTCGGCATTATTCCAAATTTCGCCATTGGCAATGACATTTATCTTCAATGCTTCACGAATAGGGCGCAGTTGATCCCAAAAGGCAGGCGGTGTATAGCCATCGGCTTTGGTACGCGCATGCACCGTGACCCATGCTGCGCCTGCATCTTCAATGGCATGTGCATTTTCCAGCATGAAGTTCCGATCCATATAACCTAAACGCATTTTGGCGGAAACAGGTATGTGGGCAGGCACAGCATCACGCACGGCTTTGACCAGCTCATAAACCACTTCGGGTTCATCGAGTAAGACTGAACCACCCCGATGACGATTGACCGTTTTAGCAGGACAGCCAAAGTTCATATCAATCGCAGGTGCACCCATCGCCGCAACTTTAGCTGCATTGGCCGCCAACATATCAGGGTTATTTCCCAAAAATTGCACATGTACAGGCGTGCCTGCGGCAGTTTTACCGTTGGTGAGTAGTTCTGGGCAATAAGTATGATAGATATGGTCTGGTAAAATACTATCTGTGACCCGAATAAACTCTGTCACACACCAGTCAAAACTGCCTACAGACGTGAGTACATCACGCATGATGGGGTCGGTTAAGCCTTCCATGGGTGCAAGAATTAGTTTCACAGGATGCTACCAGCTCAAACAAAAGTGGAGTTATACGTTTTTTTATGGAGGATGTCTAGGCAATGGCTTGGAATTGATGTGGTCTTCACAAGGACTTTAATATTTCTGTTCTCTATCTGCTCTCGGCATAAATAGATTAACTCGTTCGCTCTGATCATTGTAAAAGTGTAATCAACTCACTTCCCCAAAATCATTTCCAACACAAACTTAGAACCAATAAAACCGAGCGCCAATAAAAAGAAACCAATAATGGTAAAGCGAATCGCTTTTTGACCACGCCAACCAAACTTGTAGCGTCCAAGTAGTAATGCACCATAGACAAACCACGAAATAATACTAAACGCCGTTTTATGCGCTAAATGCTGTGCAAAGAAATGTTCTACTGTAAAGAAGCCAAAGCCTAATGCGACAGTCAGTAGGGCAAAACCTGCGATTAGCATATCAAACAGCAAAGATTCCATATCTTGCAAAGAGGGCAGTAAATTGACCCAAACTCGACGCTTTTGTTTATTTTTCAGTTCGCGGTTCTGAAACCACATTAACACCGCATGAATGGTCGCCATGAGCAATACAGCATAGGCCGCTAGCGACAAAATAATATGAATGTCTAAGCCAATCGAATTTTTGCTAATAAATAAATTATGCTGACTGAATGAAAAGCCTGCAATTAAACCCGCAGCAGCCACAGGAATACCAATCAAATTCAGTGCAATCACAGGACGGTAACTACTGAACAATAAGCTCAGCAATAACATCAGACCTGAAGTAAATGACATCAGATTAAACACGTTGTAATTGACACCCATTGGCGTCAGCATATCGTTATATAACACCGCAGCATGCAGCACTAAGCCCAAACTGAGCAGAGAACGAATAAACCAGTGATTTGGCGCACGTTTAGACATTAAATGAGAAAATAAATACCAAAAAGAGCTGGTATAAGCGATTAATGCTAAAATCGTATAAACCAAGGGGAGACTGATCATGTCAAACCTTTTTCAGGATGATGAATATTCATTTATATAAATTCGATGAGAACTACAGTATCCTATAGCATCTTGTGCATAAATTTTCTATTTTAAAGAAACATTTTTTTGCTAATGGCTATTTTAAGCGGAATTTGCAATGTTTGATACCTTAACAGAACGACTCACGCAGAGTTTAAGAAATGTTACTGGCTCAGGGCAGCTAACCGAAGACAATATTAAAGATACGTTACGTGAAGTACGTATGGCACTTCTTGAAGCCGATGTGGCGTTACCTGTAACTCGTGAATTCATCGCGAAAGTTAAGGAAGAGGCATTGGGTCAGGAAGTGATGACTCAGTTATCTCCTGGTCAGGCGTTCGTCAAAATTGTCTATGACGAACTCACAAAAATGATGGGCGAGGCCAATGAAAGCCTTGACCTAGCTGCCAAGCCACCAGTTGTAGTGTTGTTGGCAGGTTTGCAGGGTGCGGGTAAAACCACCACAGCTGCAAAATTGGCACGTTTTTTACAAGAACGTCAAAAGAAAAAAGTCGCCATGGTGTCTGCCGACGTTTACCGTCCTGCAGCGATTAAACAGCTACAAACAGTTGCTGGTGAAGTTGGTGCAATTTTCTTTGACTCGAATGCCAATGAAAACCCTGTAGATATTGCCAACCGTGCTATCGAACAGGCAAAAATTCAGTTTGCTGATGTTTTGATTGTTGATACAGCAGGTCGTTTGCATGTCGATGATGACATGATGGACGAAATTAAAGCATTACACTCAGCCATTAAACCGACTGAAACCTTGTTCGTGGTTGATGCCATGACAGGTCAGGATGCGGCGAATACAGCCAAAGCCTTTAATGATGCCTTGCCATTAACGGGCGTGATCTTGACCAAAACAGATGGTGATGCGCGCGGTGGTGCGGCACTTTCAGTACGTGCCATTACAGGCAAGCCAATTAAATTCTTGGGGATGGGTGAAAAACTCGATGCCCTAGAGCCATTCCACCCAGAACGTGTTGCACAACGTATTTTGGGCATGGGTGACGTGCTGTCTTTAGTCGAAGAAGTTGAACGTAAAATCGACAAAGAAAAAGCCGAAAAAATGGCGAAAAAACTGCAAAAAGGCGGCAGCTTCAACTTTGAAGACATGCTAATGCAGTTTGAGCAAATGAATAAAATGGGTGGCATGATGGGCTTCTTAGACAAGTTGCCTGGCATGAGTAACTCAGGTATTCAAGATGCCATTGCTCAGGCGAATCCTGAAAAGCAAGTTAAGAAAATGGAAGCGATTATCCAGTCGATGACCATTAAAGAACGCCGTAACCCAGACCTCATGAACCCAAGCCGTAAAAAACGTATTGCTGCGGGTTGTGGTATGGAAGTGGCAGAAGTGAATAAACTCATCAAGCAACATGCACAAATGGCAAAAATGATGAAAAAGTTTGCCAATCCATCAGGCATGGCAAAAATGATGCGCTCATTGGGTGGTTTGCAAAAACAATTCAGTGGTGGCGGTATGGGGCCGTTATTTGGCAATAACGACCCAACCAAAAAATAAGCCATCTGCTAGATTCACAACAACGCCCAAGCTTCTGCTTGGGCGTTGTGCTTTGAGCACTTTACATATTGGGTTAGATGTATTTTTAGAGAGGATTCAATGCGCAGATTGCGTTAAATCCTCGCGAGAATTTCTGGAGTGGAGTATCATAACGCCACTTTTTGAAATTTATTCCTTAGAAGGTTGTGCATGAAATTGCTGGCATTGGAAACTGCCAATGAGCAGTGTTCCGTTTCCATAGTAGATGAAACGCAGGAACTCTTTTTTCAGTTGGATGCGCGAGCAAAAGCACAAACGCAAACGATTTTACCCATGATTGAGCAGGGTTTTGCCCAAACGCAAATCAATACGGCAGACCTGACCGCAATTGCATTTAGCCGAGGTCCGGGTTCATTTAGCGGTGTGCGTATTAATGCGGCAGTGACTCAGGCATTGGCATGGTCGCATGATCTACCTGTGATTCCTGTATCGACCTTGCAGGCATTGGCACAGGCGGCTTATCGTCTTGAAGGTTTAAATGCCGTAACTGCGGTGCTCGATGCACGAATGAATGAAGTCTATATTGCCAGTTTTCAGTTGAATGAACAGGGCATTATGCAGGCGGTTGATCAGGAACAATTGCTGAATTATAGCGATGCTGCTCAAGCGGTACGCTTTACCTTAGTGGGTTCGGGTGCAGGTTTAATTGATCAAGAACAAATACAATACAAAGGCTTAAGTGCAACTGCGCAAGATATTGCTACTATTGCACGCGTCTATGCGCAGCAACAGCAATGGGTGAGCGCAGAACAAGCACTGCCTGTATATTTACGTGACAATGCTTGGAAAAAAATTCCAGAACAAGGCAAAGCATAATTAGGGTTATTTATGGATCTTTTACTGCTGCTCAAAGCGGCAATTATGGGTATTGTAGAGGGGATTACCGAATTTTTACCCATTTCCAGCACGGGGCATTTGATTCTTGCGGCTGAACTGATGGACTTCTGGACCAAGGAAAAAAGTGATGTGTTTGTGATTGCCATTCAAATGGGGGCAATTGCTGCAGTCATTTATGAGTACTGGACACGTCTTTGGGGCGCAGCGACAGGAATGTTTACAGGCGAAGAAAAAGGTCGTCGTCTGGGCTTTGGTCTGATTATGGCGTCTATTCCAATTATTCTGATTGGACTGACTTTTGGGCAAACTGTAAAAGAATTATTGTTTAATGATGTTGCCGTAGCCATTGGTCTGATTATTGGTGGTTTTATTATTATGTGGATTGAGAAACATCCACCACAAGTACGTGCGCATGAAGTTGAAGACCTAACTTATAGAGATGCTATCTGGATTGGTCTGATTCAGGTGTTATCGCTTATTCCAGGTACATCACGTTCAGGAGCAACCATTATTGGTGCAATGTTCTTGGGTGTTTCGCGTAAAGCCGCCACTGAATTTTCTTTCTTTTTGGGTATTCCTGTCATTATTGGCGCAGGCTTACTCGACTTGTACCAAAGCTATGATGTATTCCAAACCACAGAAGATTGGACGGTGCTCAGTTTCGGGATCATCGTATCTTTTGTATCGGCACTATTGCTAATCCGTGCCTTGGTGGCGTATGTGGCTAAGCGAGATTTTATGATTTTTGCTTGGTACCGTATTGCTTCAGGTCTGGTAATTTTATTGTTCGCATTTACAGGCTGGAAACTATGGTAAGCGGGCTTCGCTTATATACCGAAGCCGAATGGCAAGCTCAAGCACAGCATTATTCTGCTGTGCTTTTGTCTAGAGGGGTACAGGTTTGTCTAGAAGTGGTAGACAAACTGAATGCCCGTTTTTTACGTTTGCATCCTGAGCTTGCTTTATGTGTAGACGCAGACGGCTTATGGTTGTGCGCCAATGGCATGAAAATGCAGCCCGACTGGAAAGCAGAATCAGGGCGTTTAAAGCGTGCATCTTTAAAATCTGAAATGATTGCACGTGCCTGTAATTTGTCAGAAAAACCGAGTCTGATTGATGCAACGGCAGGACTTGGACACGACAGTTTGCTCATGGCACATTTGGGTGCGCAGGTCACTTTGCTGGAACGCCATCCTATTTTATTTACTTTATTAGAAGATGCTAAACGCCAAGCACAGGGGGATCCATTTTTGGCTCCCGTGGTGGCGCGAATTGATCTGGTTTTTGCAGACTCAGCCGATTATTTGCGGGACTGTGCTGCACAAGGCATCATAGTTGATGTGGTGTATTTAGACCCAATGTTTCCACAGCGTGATCAGCATCAGCAAGCCCAGAAAAAGCAGGCGCAGGTGAAAAAACAAATGCAGTTATTGCATTTGTTGTTACCTGAACATGGTGAAATGGATTTAGGCGATCATTTACTGGGTTTGGCACAGCAAGTTGCAAAACGAGTGGTGGTAAAACGCCCACGTTTGGCGGTGTTTTTAGCGGGCCGATCAACGACCCATCAATGGCAAGGGGATGCCTGTCGCTTCGATGCTTATTTTCAGCCAAATTTGAACAATGGGTAGATTTCTACCACTAAAGCAGGGGCAAGCGGCTCAATGCTTCTATAATGTGCAAAGATTTGTTATATAGTTAAAAATGACAATTGATAATTACGACGACAAGCATAAACTTGGAGTGTGAAAACGCGAGCTGCGATTAACAGAATCCTATGATTGACTTCAAACCCTCCATTAACTTTTGGCACGATTTTAAAAGCAACCAAGCTGCGGGCGTTTGGTTATTTTTGGGTTCGCGACGCTCCTTACAAATTATTCGTCCATCTATTCCCCAACTGATTTTTTGGGGGATTCTAGGTGGTCTTGCCAATACCTTATTTAGCTGGTTAGTGGCAGGTGAAGTTGGTGAATTTAACCCGCAGGGTTTGGTCAGCTATGCCCTGTGGCCGTTTATCGCCTTAATTGTTGGAATTATTTTGTCCCAACGGGTCAATAATCCTCGTCTACTTTTGGTCCCTGCGTTGCTGTGGTTAGTGCTAGACACCCACGTTGCTTTATTACAAAGTCTGATTCAATACATGGGTATGATGGATGTCTTGCCGTATGTATTGTATGACTATTTGCCCACTATTTTCATGGTGCTGTTTGTATGGCAAAGCTTGGCCGTCGTATGGGTGTTTTCACGTGAATTGCACTGGCCGTGGTGGGAGCGTGCGCTGATTGTTTTGGCAACGTTGTTTACTTTAGTGGTCTGGCAAATGTCAGTGAAAAGTCAGCCCATTTGGAAAGTAGAAGAAGTTCCACCTAGTTTGAGCGAAGAAGCTTTTTATGCGCAAGGCCGTGTATTGAATAAGGCTTTAGAAAGTATTCAATATGGTGAATTTGCTCAATCGCACTGGTATTTTTTAGGTGTGGCAGGGGCGAGTTATCAAGATGTCTTTATGTCTGAAATTGAACGTATTCGTGAACAGTTTGATACCCGTTTTGGAACTTTTGGGCGTTCTATGGTGTTAATCAATAACCCTATGACCCGTAATGTAATCCCAATTGCCTCACAAACCAGTATTGAAATGGCGTTACGCCGTATTGGACAGCGTATGAACCGTGAAAGTGACGTACTGTTTTTATATATGACTTCACACGGTTTAAAAGATCACTTTGAAATTGAAAATGCACCGCTCGATTTAAATCAGGTCGATCCGAAATGGCTACGAGACACTTTAGATAAATCAGGTATTCGCTGGCGAGTGATTGTGATTTCTGCCTGTTATTCGGGTAGCTTTGTGTCGGCCTTGCAAGATGATAATACCTTGGTCATCACCGCTTCGGCAGCAGATCGTGAATCGTTTGGTTGCTCAAATGAAGCAGACTACACTTATTTTGGTCGTGCGTTTTTTGATCAAGCAATGCGTGAGCAGAATTCCTTTGCCAATGCCTTTAGTGAGGCCAAAGTAACTGTGGCAAAATGGGAACAGGCCCAAGGTTTTGCCCCATCAGAACCGCAGTGGTCTATGGGTAAAAATATGGAATTAATGTTGCCACAATTAGAGCAGCGTTTATTTCCACAAAGCAGTATGGCTGCAAACAGTGATACGCAAATGAATGTGCGCACTGCCGAATAAATTAAATAAAAAGTATCTGTACAGTAGGAGAGAGTGATGGAAGTAATTCAGAACAATCGCTGTTTTGAGGGCGAACAACGGATTTATCGTTTTCATTCTACTGCCTTGCAGGGTGAAACTCGCTTTGGCATTTTTCTGCCTGCACAAGCCTTGGCAGGTCAGGCCTGTCCTACGGTATTTTATTTGGCGGGCTTGACCTGCACGGAAGAAACTTTTGCAATTAAAGCGCATGCACAGCGCATGGCGGCACAACTGGGTTTAATTCTGATTAGTCCAGATACTTCCCCACGTGGGGATACTGTCGCACAAGGCGATCATTGGGATATTGGGCAGGGTGCGGGTTTTTATATCAATGCGACACAGGCACCTTGGGCAACACATTATCAAATGGAAAGTTTTGTGGCCGATGAGCTGTATCAGCAAGTGCTTGCGCAGTTTCCAGTGAATCCGCAGCAAGTGGGTATTATGGGCCACAGTATGGGCGGTCATGGTGCTCTGACCCTTGCATTTAAATATCCTGAAAAATTTAAGTCCGTATCTGCCTTTGCGCCAATTTGCGCACCAAGTCAATGTCCATGGGGTGAAAAGGCATTTTCCAATTACTTAGGTACAGATCAGCAACTGTGGTTACAGCATGATGCCACTGCATTGGTACAAACCAAAGGTGCGTTATTCAAAGATATTCTGATTGATCAAGGGCTTCAGGATCAATTTTATAGTCAGCTCAATCCTGCATTATTTCAGCAAGCCTGTGCTGCTGTGGGGCAGTCGCTAAGTTTACGTGAACATGCAGGCTATGATCATGGTTATTATTTTATTCAAAGTTTTATGGATGAGCATTTACAATTCCATGCAGTACAATTGCAAGATGATGACGCTGCATAGCAATTAATTTTAGACGCTGATTTTTTTAAACTTTTCTAGGCAAGTTGCTGACTTTTGATTAAAATGTTCAGCACTTGCTTTTTTACCATTTGGAAAGATCACTGTATTTTATAGAATTGGTTTACGGGTAAAGCCACTGGCATCAAAATAAAACACAATAAGGCAAAACATGCATAATTCAGACTGGGATGCAGCGCAGCATCCGCCTACAACCTCTACATTTTTTACACCTGAACCGCGTGTCTCACCTGAGGAAAACCCATGGTTGGGGCGTACCCATCATTTTCAATTTCACGGTACAGCCTCAGAATATTTTGGCATCTGGATTGTCAATATTTTGCTGATGATTGTGACCTTTGGACTTTATGCACCTTGGGCTAAAGTCCGTCGTTTACGCTATTTTTATGGCAATACCGAGTTTGTGCAGCGCCGTTTTGACTTCACCGGTATTCCACATAAAATTTTATTGGGGCGCTTAATTGCAATTGGTATTTATGTGGCTATATCGGTAATTTCCAATTATTCAGTTAAAGCGACCTTGATTGGGGTGGTCATTTTATATTTGGCAGTGCCGTGGTTGATTCGTGCCACCATTCGTTTTAATGCCCGTAACAGTAAATTTGGCAATGCCCGTTTTTATTTTTCGGGCAGCAATAAAGAAGCCTATTGGGTATTTCTTAAATGTATTGTCATCAACTTGTTGACTTTGGGGCTGTTTTTCCCTGTTGTGGTGTGGATGTATAAACGCTATTGCCTAGACCACTTATACGCAGGGCAGCTCAAATTTAAATTGAATGCAGACTGGCCTGCCTATATGCGCGCCATGTACATTCCCGTTTTTCTGTTTATTGGAATTTTAGTGGGTGCTGGCCTAGTTTTGGCCTTTGCAGGACAATTGAGCAGCAACCCTGCACAATTGATTTGGTTGTTTTTAGCGGTTTATTTACTTGGTTTATTTTTTGTCTGGCCGCTGATGTCGGCACGAATTTTTATTACTACGTGGAACAATACCAGTATTAGCCGCAGCGTATTTAAAACCGATTGCGGGCAGTGGCATTATGCATGGATTATGGTCACGAATTGGATTGTTAAAGTGCTGAGTTTGGGCTTAATGACGCCTTGGGCTGCGATTCGTTTATATCGCTATCAGGTGGAATCTTTAAGTTTGCATTTAAAAAATGATCCAGATGCGATGATCAACAAACTGCAGGCTGAACATAGTGCGCTTGCAGAAGAAATCAGCGATATTTTTGATATTGATGTATCGCTCTAAGTATGGGGAAGAATATGGCTGCGCAGGTGTTGGATGTCGTGTTTTATGATGGTGTGGTATCTAAGCCATGGGCAGCGCAAATTTCTCCGATAGATGACCAGTCAGTGCTTATACGTTATGGCGATGCACTGCAAAAACAACGACGCTATGACTATGCTGCAATGACCTTGGTTGGTGCATTAGGCAAAATCCAGCCTGTGATTGAGTTAAATGATGATGCCCGCATCGAGTTTTCTCAAGCCTTGCCAGAATGGTTTCAATTGCGGCATAAAGATGTGCATCATTCCATTTGGAAACTTGAACGTACCCCAAGCCTGATTGTCTTTAGTCTGGTATTTGTATTGCTCATGGTTTTTGCAACGATTCAATGGGGTATTCCTAGTGCTGCAAAATATGTCGCCTATCAATTGCCTGCAAGTAGCTTGCAGAAAATTGGCAATGAAGCCGAGCATTATATTTTAGAGATGACACAACCAAGCCAGTTGTCTCAAGCACACCAGCAACAGATTCTTGGGAGTTATCAAAAACTCATTGCAGGAGATGCGCCTGCCAAAGTACTGTTCCGTCAAGGGGAAAGCTTGGGTGCTAATGCCTTGGCCATTCCCAACAACACTATTATTTTGACCGATGAGCTGGTGGCTTTGGCACAAAATGATCAGGAAGTGGTTGCAGTTTTGGCACATGAACAAGGGCATTTGGTTGAGCGACATAGCTTGCAGCAGGCCTTGTCCAGTTTAGGGTTTAGTATTATTTTACTGGCCATTACAGGTGATGGTACAGATTTGATTTCGGCCTTACCTGTGGCATTGGTGGGAGCGAATTATTCACGTAACTTTGAGTCTGATGCAGATCACTACGCACTCAAAACCATGCAGCAGCAGGGTATTCCTACTGTTCATCTAGCAAATTTTTTGGAGCGTTTGGCTCAAGATGCTGGCGAAGACAGCCAAGCCAAGAAATCACCACTGGATTTTTTACAAAGCCATCCTGCAACGCAAAAACGGATTCAGGCAATCAAAGAATTTGAACAAATGCAGCATGCAACGCCATAAATATATGAATTAATGACGTTGCCAAATAGCAGTAAGTGGTTCTTGTCCCATACGAATTAAGTGATCTAGCACCACCTGTTCAAGTCGTGTTAAATCGGCTTCGGTATCTTGTAGTTGAATGTGTACCAGCAATGCTTGCACTTGTGGAATCAGAGAAATGGTTGCTGTAGGCATCATAATTTGCAATTGATCGCTGCTTTCTGCAACTTCAAATTTATGTTTCCAGTGGTTAAGTAGACGTTTGGCAATACGACTTGCCTGTGTTGTTTGAATATGAGCTGAACTATGCATGATCTGTAGCAACCGCCATCTTGCTAAAATAAGTGGAAGGATATTTACCATAACAAAGTCATTCAAAAAATCGAGCGGAAGGGTGCAACAGAGCATTGCGGATATAGAATCATTGAATCGCAACGGGTTTAACCAAGCCAGCCAGTCTTTGCTATAATGCGCCATAATCCCAATATTCAGCTAGGTTCTCCCATGTCCAAGCCTTATTTAATTGCTCCTTCTATTTTGTCTGCAGACTTCGCCCGTTTGGGTGAAGAGGTTGAAAATGTACTGCAGGCGGGTGCCGATGTGGTGCATTTTGATGTCATGGACAATCACTATGTACCTAACTTAACTTTTGGTGCAGGTGTGTGTAAGGCACTGAAAAATTATGGCATTACCGCACCTATAGATGTGCATTTAATGGTGAAACCTGTAGACCGTATGATTGGTGATTTCTTGGAAGCAGGTGCGGACATTATCACGTTCCACCCTGAAGCTTCAGAGCACATTGACCGTTCATTGCAATTGATTAAATCGGGCGGAGCAAAAGCAGGTTTAGTTTTTAACCCTGCAACACCATTACATTATTTGGACTATGTGTTAGATAAAGTCGATCAGATTTTGTTGATGAGTGTGAACCCAGGTTTTGGTGGGCAAAAATTCATTCCAATGACCTTGGAAAAACTGCGTCAGGCACGTCAAATTATTGATGCTTCAGGTCGTGATATTCGCTTAGAAGTTGATGGTGGTGTAGGCCCTGCTAACATTCGTGAGATTGCGGAAGCGGGTGCAGATATGTTTGTTGCAGGCTCAGCAATTTTTGGTAAGCCAGACTATAAAACTGTGATTGACGAAATGCGCGCTGAATTGGCAAAAGTGGGCGCAGTTGAAGTATAAGTTTCTACAATCACAAGGCTTTAAGTTGTGGATAACTTTGTAGATAACCGTATGGATATCTATGTTGATAACACTATGGATAAGAGGTGGTCCCACTTGTTTGAACAACTAAAAGCGTATTTATAAGTGATATTCCGCTCTAGTTAAGCCACCTTGTTT
>NZ_JAAZQW010000025.1:0-38059 GCF_012371415.1 Acinetobacter sp. A3 | reverse complement strand
AAAATACAAAAGATAATCATTTAAATCTCTAATAAATACCCACCTTGCCACTACTGAATCGACATAGACAAAATGAGAACTTATGCAAATATTTGTCTATATTTTTAGTTATAGTTAATTACTCTGTTCATTATTAAAATCATTCGTGCTTGGAATAAGCCTTAAATTAATAAAACCACATACACCTTATGGCGTATGTGGTTTTTTAGTGAGATCAAGACGATGTAAAATGAATCTTGTCTTTACACTGCACAAACTTAGTAGCGCACCTGATCTACATCAATTTCAACACGTTTTGCAGGTTTGTGGTCTACATCCACTTCACCAATTAAAGTTACAGGCGTTTTGGCAGAAACTGCTTTGCCATTCCATAAATCATCATCAATATCAACAGTGATGGTGCCCGTGCTATCACGGAACTGATATTTTTCATCACCAATGGCTTTAACGACATAGCCTTTTAACTGCACTTTGCTGTCATCTTTTAAGCTTAGGGCTTGTTTCACCGTCACATTTTTATGCAGTGCTTGGGTGTTAATAGTGTCATCTGCCATCGTAACTGATGCTGCTGCCATTAAACCCGCCATCAATACTGCTTTCATTGTAAATTTCATTGCTTCACCTTTTTTGTGTGGCTCATTTCGTTAAATGTATTAAAACAAAGTAAGATGAGCTGAATCTTAAGATTGCATCATTTTTTTAATTTAATGGCACCACACGCAATACTTCTTCTAATGTAGTCACGCCTTCCAAAACTTTTCGTGCGCCTGCAATACGCAAGGGTTCAATCCCCTCTTTTTTAGCTTGCTGACGCAATTCATTTAAATTGGCATTAGCGCTGATCAATTGTTTGGTATCCAAACTTAAAGGCATAAATTCGTAAATTCCGACTCGACCTTTATAGCCAGTTTGACGACATTCATCACATCCAACCGGTTTAAATACCTGTGCTGGCATTTCCATAATGTAGTCAAAGGTCAAATGTTCCCAATCTTTTTCATTGATTGAGCCTTCCTGTTTACAGTGTGGGCATAGTTTACGCACCAAACGCTGCGCCAAGACTCCTAAAATTGTGGCGGCTGTTAAAAACGGTTGCACACCCAAATCATGCAAACGAGTCAAACTTGATGGTGCATCATTGGTATGTAGTGTAGATAAAACCAAGTGCCCTGTGAGCGCCGCTTGAATTGCCATGTTTGCCGTATCATGATCACGAATTTCCCCGACCATAATAATGTCTGGGTCTTGACGCATTAAGGCGCGTACCCCATCGGCAAAGCCAAGATCAATTGCGGTATTGACCTGCATTTGGTTAAAACTCGGTTCTAACATTTCAATTGGGTCTTCAATAGTACAGACATTGACTTCTTCTGTGGCCAATTGCTTCAGAGAAGAATACAAGGTGGTGGTTTTACCCGAACCTGTTGGGCCTGTCACTAAAATAATGCCATGACTATGTGCCGTCAGTGCATACCATTCGTTCAGTAAGCGACTGTCAAAACCGAGCTGCTGAAAGCTGCGCACCAGAACTTCAGGATCAAAAATACGCATGACCAGTTTTTCACCAAATGCCGTGGGTAAGGTCGATAAACGCAGTTCTGTTTCTTGTCCTTTAGGTGTTCGGGTTTTTAAGCGTCCATCTTGCGGCTTGCGTTTTTCAGCGACATTCATGCGACCTAAAATTTTAATTCGGGAAATTACTGCTGTGAGCGTATTGGCCGGCATGTTGTAGATGGTATGCAGCACCCCATCAATACGAAAACGCACTTTACCTGTGTCTTTACGTGGTTCTAGGTGTATATCACTTGCACCCTGCTCAAAGGCAAATTGCAGCACCCAATCCACCAATTTCACAATATGCTGATCATTGGCATCTGGGTTTTGGGTGTCGCCCAATTGCAATAATGCTTCGACCCCTTTATTTTCACGGTCATGCGCAGAAGATTTTTGCGAAGAATGAACAGCGCGACTGACTTGGTAATATTCAACCAAATAACGCTGCAGTTGATCTGGACTGAGCAAAACTCGCTGAATTTTTTTAGGCAATAAACTACGTTCTAAATTTGCGACCCATTCATTTTTATAAGGTTGGTCTGTCGCAATCAGCACCGCATCTGCGGTAATTTCAACGGCTAATATGCGATTACGCAATGCAAATTCTTGTGACATCACTGCCGTTAAAGCAGCAACATCGGCTTTTAGAGGATCAATAATATAAAATGGTAAGCCTGCTTTATCGGCCAGCCACTGGCATAAACGGTTGAGGGTAAGTGTCGTTTGGGGATGGCTTTGATCGACCAAATTAAAGTTTGCAATCCATTGCAGCGGATGCCATTTTAACTGGTCACGCTGACGATGCGTGGTTTGTACCAAAGCCTGATCGCGCTCGGTAATTTTGCCATCTTTGACTAATTGTTCTAAGCACCAAGTACTGTCTATCTCAAAATTAAAATTCATTGTTATTTGCCCCAAAATCTGGGTTTACTATAGCAGAGTTTACTTTCAGGACTGAATGTCTTCTTCAACTCATGTATGCCGTATTGTTTAATCTAGTCAGGAATTTACTGGAAAAATCGATTCTTAAATAGCGATAAGCGCATTTCAAATATATGATGTTTAAAATAGCGTATTGTATTTGGAATGTTGCAGTGGATTCACTTACACCACCCTCTTTAATCACAACCAATTTCCCCGAACTGCTCACCATTTTTGCAGCAGCGCTAGGCTGTGGTTTACTCATTGGTTTAGAGCGTGAGCGCAGCAAGAGAAATGGACAACATCATCACTTCGCGGGAGTGCGTACCTTCGGTATTTGCTCGCTGTTAGGTGCAATCTGCTTTTTATTTGGCACACCGCTCGCTATTGTGGGTGCACTGATTGTTGGTGGAATTGGTTTGTACTCCCTTAAAAACCAAACGGAAGATGACCCCGGTGCAACCACCGAATTGGCCTTTGTTATGACCTATTTTATAGGCGCATTGTGTTTGTGGAATATTCCACTTGCTGCGGGTTTGTCGGTTATTTTGACTGGCTTACTCATGACCAAACACACCATGCATGGTATTGTCAGCCAATGGATTACCGAAGCAGAACTGCGTGATGGCTTGTTCTTATTGGCCCTAGTGCTGATTGCTTTGCCATTGACTCCCAATACACCTTTATGGGGCAATGTCCTTAATCCTTATGTGATTTTAAAACTGCTGATTTTAATTTTAAGTGTGCAGGCGTTGGCACATATTGCTAAACGCTTACTTTCCAGCAGTAATGCGCTCATGCTTTCTGCCATTGCTTCAGGTTTTGTTTCCAGTACAGCAACCATTGCTAGTTTAGGCATGGAAGTGCGTGCAGGTCGTGGTGATGCACGTGCTAATGCTGGTGCAGCTCTGATGTCTTGTGTTGCAACACTTGCGCAAATGCTAATTATTGTGGCGGGAGTCAATTTGGCATGGTTTAAGCTGTTAATTCTGCCATGTTTAGCAGGAATATTGGTGCTCACTGTTGCAGGGGTATGGCTGCTCAAAAAGCATAAAAGCACCACAACAACAAAACCTGAAACCGACACACGTATGTTCAGCCTAAAAGAAGCTGCAATAATTGTAGCGACTTTAACAGCCATTCAAGCAATGGTTTACGGCTTAGAACAAACCTTGGGCGATGCAGGCTTAATCATTGGGACCTTACTCGCATCTTTATTTGAAGTTCATGCCGCCATTGCAACAGTGGTGATGCAAGGCCCACCTAGCCAGCAAACATTACTCTATGCCTTAATTTTAGGTGTGGTTGCGCATGCCATTGCCAAATGTGTGAATGCTGCGCTGATTGGTGGTTTGCGATTTGCCTTATATTTTGCCCCGACCCAAATTTTACACATGCTGGTTTTGGTCGGTATTTTATATATGTTGGTTTAATCCGTATGAAGTAAGACGATTTTGCAAATATAAACGCAGTTCAGATCAACTTTAA
Source organism: Acinetobacter sp. A3 (assembly GCF_012371415.1). Taxonomy (NCBI): domain Bacteria; kingdom Pseudomonadati; phylum Pseudomonadota; class Gammaproteobacteria; order Moraxellales; family Moraxellaceae; genus Acinetobacter; species Acinetobacter sp. A3. Next base: position 34,096 of record NZ_JAAZQW010000025.1, on the reverse strand, counting down.
AACTCACATCAAAATCTGCAAAACGCATATTGTAAATTCGCTCAGGGTCATCCTGATATGCAGGTCGTGGGTCTAAAGCCAAGACCTGTTCCAGTTCCTGCACAATCTGCGGCTGCAACAAGCCTAAACTGAGCAACTCAGCTTTTTGTATTTCAGCAGTCTCCATCCACAATACTGTTTTTCGTATCGGCTCATCTTGCGCATAGCCACTTTGTGCATGAGGCACAGCATCTGAATATTGAATATAGGGCTTAATGTCTAAAATAGGCGTACCGTGGAGTAAATCTGCCCCTGTCACATAAATTCGGAGTGACTTACCCACTTTTTTGACCTGTTTAAATTGCACCACAGATAAACCAATGGGTGCAGGACGATACATACTGCGTGTCGCAAAGACACCTATTTTTTGATTACCGCCTAAACGTGGCGGGCGCACTTGGGCACGAAACTTATTGTTTTGCTGGGTTGATGCTGTTTGCTGATCTTCAATTTGATTTTTATTGTCATGAAACTGCCAAATTAACCATAAATGACTAAATGCTTCAATCCCTTCAAATGCCAGTGCATCATTATACGGCGCCTGCATTTCAATATAAGATTCGACCTGTACCAGATTCGGTTGACGAGGAATACCAAATTTTTCTCGGTAGGGAGAATGCATAAATCCGATTATTGGCATTTTTAGATCAGTCTTCATCACTTTTTCTGATAAGCTCAATTAAATATATTCAGTTTATAGAGAATGAATTTAGATTAGAATAGCAAGCTGTTCTAATTTGATAATTTATTGAGACCTTTAATGGCTGCTTTCAACGTCGAAAAGATTACTCACGTACACCACTGGAATGACACCCTATTCAGTTTTAAAACTACCCGTGACACGTCACTGCGTTTTAAAAACGGTCAATTTGTGATGATTGGTCTGGAAGTCAATGGCAAGCCCTTAATGCGCGCTTACTCAATTGCCAGTGCTAATTATGAAGAAGAACTAGAATTCTTCTCTATTAAAGTACCTGACGGCCCGCTTACTTCAATTTTACAAAAAGTGAAAGTTGGCGATGAGTTACTTGTTTCTAAAAAGCCAACAGGAACTTTGGTACTTGACGATTTAAATCCAGGTAAAAACTTATACTTGCTTTCATCTGGTACAGGTTTAGCACCGTTCTTAGCAACCATTCGTGACCCAGAAACGTATGAACGCTTTGAAAAAGTCATTGTCGTACACGGTACTCGTTTTATTTCTGAATTGGCATATCAAGACTTAATCTTAAATGAACTGCCAAATCATGAGTTTTTCCAAGAACTTGGTATTCGTGAAAAACTTGTGTATTACCCAACAGTGACCCGGGAAGAATATCCAAACCAAGGTCGTGTGACTACAGCAATCGAGTCTGGCGAAATATTTGAAAAAATTGGTTTACCACGTTTTAACCCTGAAACTGACCGTGCAATGTTATGCGGTAGCCCTGCTTTCTTAAAAGATGTTGCATCTTTGCTTGATCAGCACGGTTTAAAAGAATCACCACGTATGGGTGAACTAGGTGACTATGTGATTGAACGTGCTTTCGTTGAAAAATAATTGAATGTAGAAATAGTCTATTTAAATAAAAAACCGAGCATTGATGCTCGGTTTTATATTTAATATCAATTAGCGTACACTACGGCCTTCTTGGTTGGCACGCCCTTCACAGTGTGCACCACCGCCAATTACAAAACCACGCTCTGCTTGACATGAACCAATTACACGACCACTCGAATCATAAGTCGTAACTTTTGAAGCACAACCTGTCATTAAAATAGCCGCTGTTAATGCGATTAAACTAGAAATTTTCATTGGATTACCCCTCTTAAAAAATTAATCTTGTTGCAGCGAAATCTGCGTATTGGTCGGTACGGCAGGCAATAAACCCGTACGTTCATCTACTTTAGAATAGTTAATCCCTTGTAAATTGGCACCGCCATAACACACCGCTTTTGCCCCTAAAATAAAGCCCTGTGTCGCCACACATGAACCAATTACCTGCCCCGCAGTGTCATAAGTAACAACTTTAGAACTGCAACCAGCCAAAGCAACTAGGCTTGCTATAGAAATTAGTTTGATTAGTTTCATTAAACCCTCAATTCAAAAAAAATAATAAATATAATTTTTAAAATCATTTAAAATACATCAATTTATTTTTAATTTTAGATATATATTATTTTTTGTAAATAGCAATTCAGCATAACTTTCAAATATTTTTGACGTCAAATTCAACTTTCTCAACCATTAAAAAAACTCAGGAAAGTGTTTGACCTGAGTTTTCTAAATTAGATTTAAAATTTATTCTTTTATTCAGGCACATTCATCCGTCTCTCCGCCAAGGCTTGTTGAATCACATGATAACCTGCGGTTAAACCTAAACTGGCCATAATCACTGCTACCACAAGGTCAGGGATTAAACTGCCTGTGCCAAACACACCAATGGCCGCTAAAATCACTGCAAAATTACCAATCGCATCGTTTCGGCTACACAGCCAAACCGATTTCATATTTGAATCACCATCACGGAAGGTAAATAAAATATAAGCAGTAAATACATTGGCCAACAAAGCGATTGTGCCAATAACACCCATGGTCATGGCTTCAGGAGGAATGTCTTGCACATAGGCATATATCACCTTGCCCAACACAACAACACCGAACAAAGCCATAGTCATACCTTTCAGCAATGCCACTGTAGCACGCCAATATAAACTTGCGCTCAGCACTGCCAGTGAAATACCGTAATTCACAGCATCGCCGAAAAAGTCCAGCGAATCTGCCCATAAAGCAGATGAATGTGCATAAGCACCACCAATCAACTCCACCACAAACATGCTCAGGTTAATCACCAAAGCAATCCACAGTGCTGTTCTAAATTTACTGTTGGGTTTAATGGGTGCAGGTTCATGACTACAAGTACAGGCCATAGATACACCTTCTTTCAAAATACAACTGAGATGATGCTGCTGATTTAAAAAGACAAACTAGTCTTTATTTCATTTTAACAAATAAGATTATGCCTTGCTGATGATTGAGCAAAACTGTCATATTTAGCTACCCTGATCAATCTGCAGCATTTCTTTTTGAGTTCATCACTTATTTTTAAATTTTAATCCACAGCAAACCTATCTTTGATATCCAAATATTGATGGTCAACATGAGTTTTCTTCTGAATCCCGAGCTATTTACTAGGTTGAATCCTAAATTTAGATTCATACAATAAAGCCATATTTCTGCTATTGCTTTTTTGATCATGACCATTTCCCACGTCACCGAACTTCTTTCTCCTGCTGGCTCTTTAAAAAATATGCGCTATGCCTTCGCTTATGGGGCAGATGCTGTCTATGCAGGGCAGCCGCGTTACAGTTTACGCGTGCGCAACAATGAATTCGATCATGACAATTTAGCCATTGGCATTCAAGAAGCCCATGAATTAGGTAAAAAGTTTTATGTAGTGGTCAACATCCAGCCACACAATAGCAAACTGAAAAACTTTATTCGTGACCTAGCACCTGTGGTGGCGATGCAACCTGACGCCCTGATTATGTCTGACCCAGGTCTGATTATGATGGTGCGTGAAAACTTCCCTGACATGCCTGTGCATTTGTCGGTACAGGCCAATGCCGTGAACTGGGCCACGGTGAAATTTTGGCAGAATATGGGACTCACTCGTGTCATTCTTTCACGTGAGTTGTCGATTGATGAAATCGAAGAAATTAAAAACAACGTGCCTGGCATGGAAATTGAAGTATTTGTACATGGCGCATTGTGCATGGCCTATTCAGGTCGCTGCATGCTTTCAGGCTATATGAATAAACGTGATGCCAACCAAGGTGCATGCACCAATGCCTGCCGCTGGGAATACAAAATTCACGATGCTGTTGAAGATGAAACAGGCGACGTGATTCCTGTCAAAAATATTTCAGCAGAAGCCGATGCAGATGAACAGCACATGCAGGCGCAGCATCAATTCAACGAACCTGTACTGTTACAACGTAATGAAGAAGATATGTTTGCTGCCGAAGAAGATGAGCACGGCACTTACTTTATGAATTCTAAAGATTTACGTGCGGTACAACACGTAGATCGTTTAACTAAAATGGGTATCCACTCCCTTAAAATTGAAGGTCGTACCAAGTCTTATTTCTACTGTGCACGTACCGCACAAATTTACCGTAAAGCCATTGATGATGCGTTGGCAGGTAAACCATTTGACCCAGCGCTTATGACACAGTTAGAAGGTCTAGCCAACCGTGGTTATACCGAAGGTTTCTTGCGTCGCCATGTTCACAGCGAATACCAAAACTACGAAACAGGCTCATCTAGTTTTGATCATCAACAATTCTGTGGTGAAGTTTTAGAGCGCAATGGCGACTATATTAAAATTGATGTGAAAAACCGTTTTGTGGTGGGCGACTCGTTAGAATTGATGACACCACAGGGCAATATCTACTTCAACTTAACCGAAATTAAAGACAAAAAAGGTAATTTGATTGAAGATGCCAAAGGTTCAGGGCATATTGTAGAAATTCCTGTTCCTGCGGATGTTGATATGCGTTATGCCCTGCTCATTCGCAACCTGCCAAATTCGACTGCCGATATTTCTGCGTCTTCTTTGGCCTATCAAGCCTAAGTGGCAATGAACTAAGCGAGTTTCTGCAATGGCACTACTGATTACCGATCAATGCATCAATTGCGATATGTGTTTGCCCGAATGCCCGAATGAAGCGATTTATGAAGGCGAAAAGGTCTATGAAATTGATGTAGATCGTTGCACGGAATGCGTTGGATTTTACGACTATCAAACCTGTGTATCTGTCTGCCCAATTGAATGCATTATTCCGCATCCTGAGCATGTAGAAACCAAGGAGCAACTGCAAGAAAAGTTTAAGCAACTGAATCTGTTTGGACAAAATAATCCAAGTCATTAAAGCAAGCCTGGAACTATCTTCAGAAAGTCCAATCGTAACTTAGAAATAAAGCGGACTATTTAAGAAAAAAAGAACTGAGTTGTTAGCCGACTCAGTTCTTAAAACAAAAAATAGAATAAATAATCAAAACTGTGCAGATACGCACTTTAGCGAATATAGCGCCTGAGTATTGGGGAACTCAGGCGCTATCCTTTTAGTTAGAGGGGTTCAGCACTTACTGACCTGAACGGATGATGTAATCGAATGCTGAAAGTGATGCTTTCGCGCCTTCACCAGTTGCAATAATGATTTGCTTGTACGGTACAGTTGTACAGTCACCCGCAGCAAACACACCTTTTACATTGGTTTCATTACGCTCATTAATTACAATCTCACCACGATTTGTTAGCTCTACTTTTGACTCTTTTAAGAAGTCCGTATTTGGCAATAAACCAATTTGTACGAAAATCCCTGCAAGTTCAACTGTATGCTCTTCATCTGTTGCGCGGTCTTTGTATTTCAATGCAGTGACCTGTGCACCATCACCAATCACTTCAGTCGATAACGCATTGGTAATCACGGTTGTATTTGGCATGCTGTTTAATTTGTTTTGCAAGACTTGGTCTGCACGTAATTTAGTATCGAACTCAACCAAAGTCACATGCTCTACAATTCCTGCAAGGTCAATCGCAGCTTCTACACCAGAGTTACCACCACCAATTACTGCAACACGTTTGCCTTTAAACAATGGGCCATCACAGTGTGGGCAATACGCTACACCACGAGTACGGTATTCTGCTTCACCCGGTACATTCATTTCTCTCCAACGTGCACCTGTAGATAAGATGACCGTTTTCGATTCAAGTACCGCACCATTTTCCAAAGTCACTTCAACCAAACCATTGGCAGTTTCATCAGCACCTTTAATTGCAGATACTTTTTGTAGATTCATAATATCTACATCGTATTCACGCACGTGTGCTTCCATTTCTGCTGCAAATTTTGGACCTTGAGTTTTCTGGATTGAGGTAAAGTTTTCAATGTCCATCGTATCCATAACCTGACCGCCCATGCGCTCAGCCACAATACCGGTACGGATACCTTTACGTGCAGAGTAAATTGCAGAAGTATTACCTGCAGGGCCACCACCAATCACCAAGACATCAAACGCTTCTTTGGCATTCAATTTTGCAGCATCTTTGCTTGCAGAATCTGTATCCAATTTAGCCACAATCTCTTCAAGTGTCATACGACCTTGACCAATATGGTTGCCATCTTGGAATACCATTGGTACAGCCATAATTTTGCGTTGCTCAACTTCGTCTTGGAAGAAAGCACCATCAATCATGGTTGCAGTTGTACCTGGGTTGTAAATCGCAATCAGGTTCAACGCTTGCACCACGTCTGGACAGTTATGGCAGCTTAGCGATACAAACACATCAAAGTTAGATGCAAGATTTAATTCTTTGATTTGCGTTAAAACTTCATCCGATACTTTTGGTGCATAACCTGAAGTTTGCAATAAAGCCAAGATTAATGAAGTGAATTCATGTCCCATTGGCAAACCTGCGAAAAATACGCGCGGTTGCTCACCTACTTTTGCAATCCCAAAACTTGGTGCACGTGAATTTTGACCGTCAAAACGTGCAGTAACTTGAGGCGAAAGTGCCGCAATTTCTTCGACCAATTCTTTAATTTTGGCAGATTTATCTGAACCATCTAAAGTCGCCACAAGTTCAATCGGGCTTTCAAGACGTTCTAATAAAGTTTTAAGTTGTGCAGAAGTATTTTGATCTAACATGGCTAACGTCTCCAATGGAGTAAAATTATGTCGTTGAAGTTATCTTACGAAAATTTCATGTATAGGTGAAACGGTTTATTTTTATATTTATGATCGTTTTTTCAAATGGTTGCTCAATTTTACAAATACTGCATAAAATTTAGCGACACTCATTGAACACAGCAACTACACCTAAATCATTCATATTTCACAATAACATAATTTAGGTGTGACTGCTGAAGCGATTACTGTGAAATCACATTTTAATCCAGCTTTATTCCAATCTCTGTTGAATACGGTAGATGCGCTGCTGCAAGTGCCATGATAAAAACCACAAAAATGCCGAAACAATTGCCATCATAACAATGAGCGCAAGACTAAGATAATGTGCCACTGTATTGAATTGTTCGGCTTGCTGCACTTGTTTACTTACACTTTGTGCCATAGGCGTTAGTGCTTTTCCATAAACCTGTTGCTGCATCGTCCATAACTGCTCAGGCTTAAAGCCATAATGTAAAAACTGAGGGTCTAGCTGTTCTGCTTTAACCAAATTCAGCACTTGTGGAATAGCTGCATCTTTATCTGCAGGATGATGCATCAGCGCAGTTTGTGCCAACAAATAGGCTTCCACTGGTGCAGCAAGGTCGGCCTCTTGTAAATAACGTGCCAGTTCGCTTTCCTGAATATTGCGCTCATAATGCACAATTTTGGCATACACATCCTGCGTATCATCTTGCAGATCATGCTGTACATAGCTCAAAGCCGACCATAACACAATAAAACTGATTAACCAGCCTACAAATTTCAGCACAAAAGACTGAAAGCGAATATAAAAAAAACGTATTTTTTTAAGCAAATAAATAAGGAAAAATGCGCCAATGAATGAGACCGATAATTTCAGTATCAGCCAGCCAAACCAAGACAACAAGCTAAAAAAATAATCAGGCTGCTGCCCTAAATTGGCTAATGTCGCATCCACACTTGCTGGCATGTGTAACTGCTGAACTTCAGTGCTTAAGCCAAAAAAACTATAAATTACGTCTTGCTGAATAAAAAAGCCGATCACCGATGCTAGCAAAAGTGTCATAGACACTACTGCCAAAATACCCAACTTTTTTTGGCGCTGCTGTAATGCCACAACACCTGTTTGCAACTGTTGTGGCTGGATGGCATATTCATCGAGTGGTGGCAAAATTAAACTCCTATTCAGCAATTTTCAGATTAAATTTACAATACCTGCCCATTAATGGCCTGAATGTTGACTGGAACTAATGACCAGTTGATTCAGATTATCCTGCAAAGCACGCAGACGTGTAGTTGCTTCGGCACGTTTTTGCATCCCCTCTTTTTGCACCTGAATCACATCATTAACCGTTTTAATGAGGGTATTTTGTACGTGTTCAAGGGTTTCAATATCAATCACCGAACGTTGATTGGCTTTGGCGGTATCTACAGAATTTTGATGTAATAAGTCTGCATTACGGCGTAGCAATTCATTGGTGGCATCATCAATACTGTTGGCCAACTGCACACTATTTTTCTGCTCGTTTAGAGAAATTGCTAAACTGATCTGGTTTTTCCACGCAGGTAAAGTAATGTTCTTAATCGCATAAAACTTATCGACCAACATTAAATTATTGGACTGAATAATCCGAATCATAGGTAAAGTTTGCATGGCAGATTGCTGCAACACTTGTAAATCACTGACCCGTTTTTCCAAATTATTGGCAAGATGATTCAGGTCATAAATTTTTTGCGTTGTGGTTTGGTCTTGGGGTTGTGCTGAAAATTCAGCGAGTTGCTGCTGAATTTCCTGCTGCTTTAGTTTGCCCGCTGCAATATAAACTCCTAGTTGCTTATATTCATCCTGCACACCCTGAAACATTTGATCAAGCGTGTTTACACGGGTTTTTAAACCATTTTGTGAGCTTTCAATTTCAGTGACTAAACTATCAATCTGCTCTTTGGTACTGTTAAAATTTTGATCAAAACTTTGCTTAGCGCCTTTGAGTTTATTGAATAAACCACCTAAGAAACCACTACTTTTTTGTGGATTTAAAATACTGTTGGTATTTAACTGCTGTGCAACCTGCACCACCTGATTTAGCTTTTGCCCAGTCACATCTAAATCTTTATTTTGTACTAAGCCTAAAAGCTCATCGGTATAAGCTGAGGTTTTACTGGCAATATTTTTTCCATATTCTGCAACTGCGTGATGATTCAAATCACTCAGTTCTTTACGCGCAGCCAATACCTCTTGAAAGTCTTCAGTCTGCAAACCAATTTCCTGCAAATTAAGTTGCTGAAACTGCTGTTCAGCCTGCGCATCACTCACTTGTACAGATACCTGATGTTGCTCAGAAGTTGACATATTTTTACCTCTCTATAGTGCAAGACTGAACGCATTACGATTGCGCAGGCTTTTCTAAGGATTTTCTTAAACTCTTAATTAAATGTTCACGACTATGATCCAGCTTTTCTAACTGACTGTGCGAACCACTTTGCTGACTTTGTTTAACATGATATTGCCATGCAGGAATCAACACCTGTTGTGCTTCTTTAAAACGGTCTAACAAACTAAAAGAAAGTTGCTGTGAAAGTTGCATTTGTGTAATGGCAATATCATTGCTGCTCTGCAACGTCTTTAAACTATAAATTTTCTTAGCTAGTCTTTCGTTAAAATTGTCTAAGGGATGCTGATTACGCACAAACTTAGGATATTCCAATAAAAATTCATCAGCCGCTTGAATATATTTGGCCATTTGCTCACGTAAACCAATGAGCTGCTGAAAACGTGATTGGGACTTTTGAATCTCAATTTGCAACTTCTGACTCAGCCCATCTGCTTGCTGCAATAATGTATCTAGACGCTTATAGTATTGCACCTGCCCTGCACCATATTCCAAATCTATACCCAGCCACTTTTGCAACGCATTAAACTTACGTTGTTTCAACACTTTTTTAGAATTACCCAGTGCCTGAATAAGTTGCTCAATGGTCGCACTCAATTGTTGGGTTAAATGCGGGTCTACACCATCCAACAGTACTGCCTGTGCCTGAATCAGCTGATCTGCATAATGATTTAAACGATATTGATCATTCAGCAAAGGCACCAAGTCATTACGCTGAATAGCCAACAGCTCAGTACGATCGACTGGAATATCTTGCAAGGCTGGTAAAATTTCAAACTGAGACATAGACCAATACAACCCTCGTTTCTGATTTTATAGTACGTGTTTTATGGCTAAGGTCATGTAATATTTTGCAATTTTTTATTTCGATCTGCATTCAAGGCTAATTAATATTCGTGCTCACTCATCCATGTGTTAAAGCCTAATTGATAATTTCAGTGCATAAAAAAGCCATGATCTACATGGCTTTTGAATGTTCCAAACGCAGGATTATAAATAATCCCCTTCGCGCTCTGGTTGATACAGAATTTTCTCAATCTTGACTCTCATCAAATGACCGTCTGGCTGTGGCCATTCAATTTCTAGCCCTTCAGCTAAACCTAAAATGGCCGTGCCTACAGGTGCAACCACATTCACCTGTCCTTTCTCACCTTTAAAATCATGTGGATAAACCAAGGTAATTTCAGTCGGTTCTTTTGCAGGTGCAATGGTAATCAACGCACGGGCATTCATACTCACTACATTTGCAGGTACGTCTTGAGGAGCTACAACTTCGGCACGTGCTAACTCATCTTCTAAATGTTGCATCGTAGGCGTCAATTTTGGTTGATGCTCAAGCATTGTTTCCAAACGATGCAAATCTTGTTCTGAAATAATAATCTTTGGTTTAATCATTTACTTATATTCCTGTCATTAGACAAACACTGAATCAATCAGCTTATCTACCCTCATATTCAATACGCTTAAGTTATAACAGAAATTCAGCTTATTGAATGAAGAATCATTTTTTAACATCCATAAAAAAAGCCCCTTGAGGGGGCTTTCTCAAGGATGTGCTTATTTTGCGTAAACTGGGAATTTCGCGCAAACAGCTTCAACTTTTGCTTTTACAGTATTAATTACAGCTTCGTCGCCTTTGCTGTCAAGAATGTCTGCAATCCAACCTGCAAGATCACGCACTTCTGCTTCACCAAAACCACGTGTTGTTACTGCTGGTGTACCAATACGGATACCAGAGGTTACAAATGGAGAACGTGGATCATTTGGTACTGAGTTCTTGTTAACAGTAATGTGCGCCGCACCTAACCATGCATCTGCATCTTTACCAGTAATATCTTGCTTGATTAAAGAAAGCAAGAACAAGTGGTTTTTCGTACCGCCAGATACCACATCATAACCACGTTCAATAAGAACTTCAGCCATTGCTTGTGCATTTTTCACAACTTGTTGCTGATATGCTTTGTATTCAGGTGCCATTGCTTCTTTAAAGCAAATTGCTTTTGCTGCAACTGCGTGTACCAATGGGCCACCTTGGTTACCTGGGAACACGGCAGATTGTAATTTTTTCTCGATTTCTTCGTTGGCTTTAGCAAGAATCAAACCAGAACGTGGACCACGTAATGTTTTGTGCGTGGTTGTTGTTGTTACGTCTGCAATTTGAACAGGGTTAGGATAAACACCTGCTGCCACTAGACCCGCAACGTGAGCCATATCTACGAATAAATATGCGCCTACTTTGTCTGCGATGTCACGGAAACGCTGCCAATCTACAATTTGGCTGTACGCAGAGAAGCCCGCAACGATCATGCGTGGTTTGTGTTCAAGCGCCAAACGCTCTACTTCTTCGTAATCAATTTCGCCAGTTTCTGGGTTTAAGCCATATTGAATAGCGTTATACGTTTTACCAGAGAAGCTTACTTTTGCACCATGAGTCAAGTGACCACCGTGAGCCAAGCTCATACCCAATACAGTATCGCCTGGGTTAAGTAAGGCTAAGTAAACTGCAGAGTTTGCTTGAGAACCTGCGTGTGGTTGAACGTTAGCATAATCTGCACCAAAGAGTTCTTTAGCACGGTCAATCGCCAGTTGTTCAATAATATCTACATACTCGCAACCGCCATAGTAGCGTTTGCCTGGGTAGCCTTCTGCATATTTATTGGTAAGTTTTGAACCTTGTGCTTCCATTACTGCAGGTGAGCAGTAGTTTTCAGAAGCAATTAACTCAATATGAGCTTCTTGACGCGCATCTTCATTGGTGATCGCTTGAGCTAATTCTGGATCAAATTCGGCAATAGAAATATTGGCAAACATTAGCGAGGTCCTATTAATTTAGGGCTTTTAAGCCGTGCTAAGATTGGCGCGTATTGTAGCATAAAGTTTGCGAACTGAGAGAATGAACTTTGCTCAGTTTTACATAAAAATAGCTCATGTTTCAGATAAAACACGAGCTATTTCAGGTCAAATCAATCTTTATCGTAATTCAATGACTTATTGAATAGGCATTAACGATTGCACATCTTTAACAATCTCATCCATATTATTCACATACACCGAACCATGATCCCATTTTTGCTCTGCAGGTAAATCATGATCAGTGACGTAATGAATTTTAGTTCCCATCCCTTGAGCTGACTGAACCAAGTAATCCGTGACTTGTTTCGGTACAGTTGGATCTGCTGTTCCTTGATAAATAAATATAGGCGTGCTGATTTTCACTTTTAATGGCTGTGAACCATGGGTTAAGAAATCTTTAACTTCAGGGATGGTCGTCATGAAATTTGGTTGAGTACGTGGATAACCATCCAATGTTCCATACGTCTTTACATGCGTTAGCATTGACTGAGCCATACTCCCACCTAATGTTTCATAACAGATAGACTCTGCCTGAGCAGCAAGTTGATCTGTTGGTGATACAAATATTTCAGAATATTGCAAGGTTGGAGCAGTATTTCTTAGTCCCGCAGCAATTAGAGCAGTAAACGTATCTAATGGCACAAGTGTCTGTACTTTCTTTATTACATCTGGCTCTTGAGTTGCTTTTTGTTCACCACCCGCCAATACCAACGCTAAATTTGATGCAGGTGCGATAGCTATGGCACCCTTATAATTTAACTGCGCACGCGATGCATACTGTGCTGCACCTAAAGCCGCATGTCCACCCTGTGAATGTCCAACTACACTCCATCGCGTTTCTGCAGTATTACCCAAAAGCTTGCTTGCAGCGACAACTGCATCTGTAATCGAATACGCTGCACTTTTTAAGTTTAAAAATGGATGTAATTCTTTACCGCTCGGTTCACCTAAACCTTCATAGTCAGGTGCAACAACGGCATAACCTGCAGCCAATAGTTTAGCAATGAAATACTCATTTCCATTTAGACCTTGACGGCTCGGCGCACACGCATCTGCCACTCCTGTTGTGCCATGCGCCCAAACTACAAGTGGCCATCCGCCCGCAGGCTTAACTGTTTGAGGGGTAAAAACAAGTGCAGTTGCCTGAGTTTCATGTCCATTTACCCCTAACATTTTATAAGTCATCAATGTTTTAGAGGCACTTACTGTATCTAAAACATTATTCGCATTGGCACCCTGATCTAAATAAGGCTCTGTTTTCACGACAGGGGCACTAAAATTATATTTCGGAATGCCATCCTCAATAACCACAACACTCGTATCGTCATGATCATCATTACACGCAGTTAAAAACAAACTGCTGCTGGCTAAAGCCACACTTAACCATATTTTATTCATTCGAATGCCCTTCTCTTACTATTTTTATAAATGCGTCCTTCGCAAATTATAGTTGTACGCTTTTTTAGCAACTCAAGCAAGATTATGACAATTAATATGCAAATGTATTTTATTTAAAATTAAATACTTACAAATAAAATGCAAGATTCATCACACATCAAATATCCAACATCAATCTAATTCAATTTGTCATACGTACATGCAAATGTTAGATTGCTTTTTTCACTATTCAGCAAGCGAATCAGGACATGCAAGCCATTATTCTCGACACCGAAACCCATACCTTAAATGGTCAACCGATTGAGATTGCCTATGCCCCTATTCAAATTGAAGATGGAAAAATCAGCTTAGATAAAAGTCAAATTTTCGATCAGCTGTATCAAGTCGATGAGCCGATTTCATTTGCAGCGATGGCAGTTCATCATATTTTAGAGTCAGATTTGGTCGGTCAACCACACTACAGCAGTTTTGAGTTGCCTGCTGAAACGACTTATATCATCGGTCACAATATTGATTATGATATTCGTGCACTGGAAAAATGTGGTGTAGATACCCGTAATATCAAAGCGATTTGCACGCTGGCATTGGCACGTCGTGTTTGGCCAAATGCCGAAGCTCATAATATTTCAGCCTTAATTTACATGATAACCAAAGGCAGTGAAAAAGCCCGAGACATGATTAAAAAAGCACATCGTGCCGATATGGATATTATTTTAACGGCCAATATTTTGATGCATGAAGTTCATCAACTCCAAATTAAAAGTCTTGAAGAGTTGTATGTCGCTTCTGAAGAAGCGCGTATTCCACAAATCATTAATTTTGGTAAACATCGCGGGACTGCAATTGCAGAACTCCCTGCAGATTATGTGCAATGGTTATTACGTCAAGAAGATTTAGACCCATACTTACGCAAAGCCTTAGAAAATACCCGAATTCAAACTTTATAAAAGTTTCAAGTGAAATTTATTGCATTTACTTGTCATAAATTGTTCATATTAATGTAATTATCAACATTTAAGCTGTGCCTTAATTTATTGGGGAATAAATTAAGGTCATGTTTAATTATCAAAAAACTCAACTCGGTTTAGATGCTTTACAACAACGCACACGTGATTTAAATGCACGCCAACGTCGTTTGTTGGTACTCATAGGTACTGAAGATTTTGATTTATTGGGTGATCAGTTCAAGCAACGTCTTGCACCACCTGAACTCATTGAGCAGCTTTTAGATATGCAACTCATTGCCCCTGCTGCACTTGATGAAACCCCAGACTTAACACTTACGGCAACAATCGAAAATACACATCAAGCAGAAACTATTTCTGCCCCGAAGGTTTTTCAAACTGAAATTCAAACTCATCTTTCCAGCGCTCCTCAGCCCACTCATGCAGAAAGTTTGGCAGAGCCGATTCAAACACAACATTTACACCTTACCCCACCACGTGTAAATGCAGAAACATACGCTGAAGCTATAGCAACCACAGAAACAGCTGTGGACGAAAAAACTGTACAGCATGAAACAGCGCAGCCTGAAATTTCAGCCTTAAGTTTTGAAGATGTTAAATTTTTGATGATGGATACTTTGCAGCGTCATTGTGGGCTCATGGCCAAGCAATTAATTCAGCGCATTTTACAATCTCAAGATATTCGCAGTTTAAAATTATGCCAAATGCAATGGATTACCTCTTTGCAAGAAACACGTTTGCCACCTAAAGAGTTAAATCGAGTTTTGCAGCAAATTAATTATTCTTTACAGAAACTTAATCCTGCTTAACGCTTAGATTTATTTAATTCACTCTAAGTCTTTTAAACGATTAAAAAACCATAAAAAACTTAGGTCTATTTTATTTTTTTATTATTTTTCATATAGATTTGAAATCTAAGATAGACTGTAAGCATAGTATTCCAGCATAAACCAAGACTTTAGATGCATAGCCCTTAGCAATACAAATCAGCGATATAGGGATTATCCAAAATTGTTGAAACCAGGGTTTAGGCATGGGCAGCGCATTTTTTTTAGAGTTTGATGCTTACGACAATCCAATGCAATTAAGTAAAGTGGGCAATTGGGTTATTACGTTTATAAGCCCAAAAGACCAAGAGCATCAAGTACAACTAGCAATCACCAATGTATTGCCACGTCAAATTTCTGCACAACTGCAACCTCGCCGAATTGTGATTCAACAAAGCGCTGATGCGCAGCAATGGCAAATTCAGCAAATTGAATGTTTTGATAGTCAGACGAATCAGGAAATTAGTTTTCAAGCCAAAGATACAATAGGACAAACAGTCATTCAGAGAGTGATTCAAGAATTTGATAAATACGATGTAAGTATTCAGCTGATTGAAAATGGTAAATGATCAAATCGAATCGATTGATATTTTAATAATAAAGTTGATCAGCATATTGCTGCATTTGCTTCTGTAAAAATATCGACCCAAAACAAAAGAAGCTCATCAAGGTGAGCTTCTTTAAACGAGTCTTGGAATCACAAAAATTTACTCCAAAACACGGAAAATACTGTCAGATTCACGACTTTCAAATAAAAGTTCGATACTTGGCAAAATCACTTCACCTTCTACAATAATATGTTCAATTTTGTGGAAAAGTGCCAAACCTGCGGCCAATGAGCTTTCTGGAATATTACGCAGCAATGCCTTTGCTTCGTAAATATGGCTGAATTGGTCCTTAACTTTAATATCGACTAGTTGCGTCATTGTTGTTCCCTTTTTTTCTTGACGGAAATTTTTTATACCATAGCTTATAAATTTTTTAAAAAAGTGAGATGTTAAATTGTTTGACAATGTAGTAATTTTTTAAAGAAAAATTTAATTATCTTTATATTTCAACATCATATTTTTTAAAATTTTTATTTACAACTCACAAATGCACTGTAAAGTTGCTTGGTTTTTATTCTAGCATAGAAAAAGCTCGCATTGCTGCGAGCTTTTTTATGTTGGAAGGCTAGTGCTGATTTATTGTTTGAACCTATGTTGCAAACTCAACGAGCTGTCATTGATCCGTCCAACTTCATCGTAGCGTCTATTTCATTGAATGACCTACTGTAGTTTTAATATAGGTAAAGTTTTTGATCGCCACAAGGCCCTACTACATTTCAATACGATTGCTCAGCACAAATCATCTTGATTAGTTTGGTATTTACTGCATAATTTTATGCGCTTGCCACAACAAGCAAAATATATATAACTACAATGCAACCTCAGTAAAAAATTAATTAAATTCTTACTCTATCAATTCAATTTCATAATCAACATCTTGCACCATATCTTTGTTATACATTTTCGCCATAGCAGTAGCTGCTGCATAGTCATAAAATAAACCTTCAGCAACCGCTTTACTTCGAAATTCTGTTGTACCAATTTCATTATCATGTGGCACAAAATAAAGATTTTCTGGTATGAGTTTAACGATATAGCCCATCTAGCAGCCCTCAGATGTTTGAGTTTTTAAAATATGTGAGCTTTATAGGCTGAAATAATCAAACACGCTATGGCAAATAGCATCGAACGTTTATCTTAATTTTTTATATACTTTTCAAGTATTTTTATATTTCAGCTAGGTTGTGCTTTTCTTTTATGGAAATTTGGTGCGCTCAGCGCGCACCGAAATCTGCTGCTATCATATTGTTTTATATTGATAAAAACAAAAGTCCATTGAGCTTTACCGTAAAAAATACCGTATAAATATTATTTACTTTTTTCATATTGCTAATTTGAAATTTATTGACCAAATTTTGATCCAAATCAGATTTAGTGTATTGAATCACTTAGAAATCTTGTTCAAATCCTAATTCAGGATTTGAAATGATGTACTGATTATATCAATATTAAAAGCACCATAAATAGTAATGATATAACATATCATTTCTTCAATATTCTTTTTTGATGTATCATTCTTTTAGACACATTCAGGGACAAGGTAATGTTTGAAATTATTGATGATTTAAAAAATAAATTAGATCAGCATCGCCCCCTATCACCAGCAATAGTAAAAAATTTACAAGAAGATCTTATTGTACGATGGACCTATCATTCGAATGCAATTGAAGGCAATACACTTACATTGCTAGAAACAAAAGTCGTGTTAGAAGGCATAACTGTCGGTGGGAAGGCATTAAGAGAACACTTCGAGGCAATTAACCATAGAAACGCTATTTATTACGTTGAAGATATTATTCGAAAAGAAGAACCATTTTCTGAATGGCAAATTCGCAATATCCATCAACTCATTTTAAAAAATATTGATGATGATAATGCTGGCCACTATCGCCAACAAAATGTCCTAATCTCTGGTGCCACGTCTACCCCGCCTGATTACACATTATTAAATGACAAGATGGCTCAGCTAGTTGATTGGTATAGTAATGACGCACATAAATTTCATCCTATCGAACGTGCAGCCAAAGTACATGCTGATTTTGTAGGTATTCATCCATTCATTGATAGCAATGGCCGTACATCACGTCTATTGATGAATCTTGAATTGCTTAAAGCTGGTTATCCCCCTTGTGTAATAACAGTTGAAAACCGATTGGCCTACTATGAGGCCCTAGATCAATGGATGGCTTATGGAAAAACTGAAGCATTTATCCAGTTGGTTTCTGAAGCTGTACTTGAAGGATTTAAACCTTATCAAGTTGTATTGGGCATTTAATCGGCTTGATCGGTTCAATAAAGAACGTGTATACAGCGCACTGGGTTATGTATCGCCTTTTGAGTTTGAAGCAATGTACTATGATAAGATTAATCCGTTAGGTCAGGTGGCCTAACTTAAATAAAAAAGTCTCCGACAAACCCGGTACGGTTCAGATGTAAATTATGAAAAAACTATATGTTTCCTTAGCAGTCGCTACACTTTTCACGAGTACTATAACCTATGCTAGTGATGAGTTGAGTTGGGGAGATAAACAAGCAGATACAGGGCAGTTGGCTATTTCTGGAGCTATACGGACACGTTTTCAGCATAAGGATTTTTCTGATGAAGCCAGTGAAGGTAAGAATAATGATTGGAAATTAGCAGATTTAAAATTTGTTATTAATTATGAGAATCCTAAATGGCTTGCACAGGCAGATACACGATGTTATCAGTATGATTCTTTGTGTGATGCTGTATTTTTACACAGTGCTTGGGCTGGCTATAAAATTGATACGCAACAAACATTAAGTGCAGGTTTACAGCCAGTTGATTTTGGTTTTGGGCGTTTTTGGGGAAGTAGCTACTATGAAACATTATTCAATACTTTAGGATATGAAGATGTCCATAATTTGGGACTGAAATATCAGCTTAAACAGCAGGATATTCAATTGACATTAGGCTTTTATCCAACAGATGGGGGCAATTTTAAAGGGACATCAAAAGATTCCAGTCGCTATACAGGAAATTTTGTAGAAGCAGATAATCTGAATAGTGGTACAAACATTGAAGAAAAAAACATGTGGGTAGGTCGTTTGTCCAAAACTTTCACTTTAGATGAACATCATGAGTTTTCTTCTAAAGTGGGCACCTCATTTTGGTACTCAGAGTTAGAAAACAAAAAGACAGATCTTAATGGAGATAAGTTTAATTGGAATATATTTAATATTACTAATTATCAGAATTGGGAAGGGATGTTACTCGTAGGACAACAAAAAATTGATAATAAAGACAAGCAATTTCCAAATAGTTCTACTCTTGGAGCATTCGATTATGCTTATAATGTTGCCAATGATGGTAAATACGTAATGGCTGAATTAAACTATAATGTTAATCAGGAATTTAATGGTATTAATGGTATTAAACCTTATATTTCTTATAGTCATTTTTTTAAAGATCAAGCTGGTTATAATGACTCAAATCGTATTATTACTGGTTTGGCTTTTAACTACAAAAAAATTGGTGTACAGGCAGAGTATATTATATCTCGTAATGATTCTATGGTCGCAGGAGCAGTAGATTCATTGGCAGAAGGTGATAATAATCAATGGAATAAGTTGCTATATTTGGCGATAGGTTATTATTTTTAAATTCTTAGATCAGCGTTTGAAGTGCAACGCCATGTTGTTACCATGATACCTGACTCGGACTTTTAATGCCGAGTCTTTTTCTTGAGTGATGATAAATCGTGTACGTTGTTCAATTCGCCCAGCATCTACCCCAAAGTACCCGAAATGCAACTGTCATCAATTTGTAATAAAAATCGATTACATCTCGTGTGATAATGCAACTTTTCTTTGCGAGTTTATAAATGTCAGACAAAATCAGCTTAAACTATTTAAATGAACTCATTCGTAATGCTGAGAAAAAAGATAAAAAAATTGACAAGATCTTATTAGGCTATAAGGCGTATTATTTTTTTATGTCTGACAGCGAATTCCATAAAGAAGTCACTAACTCTGCCCTTTCACCAAGTAAACGTAAATATAAAAACTATAAAATCAAAGTGACTCAGGACGAATATCAAATTGATTTAAAATTTCAGGAAAAATAAGCAGGATTGCTCTAATTCTCAGGTTTAAACTCTTTATTTATTGACAGCCATTATGATTAAAGCATCAAAAAAGACAATCTAGACATTAGATGACCTGTTGTACTTAAGATCGTTACCCGCCAATTCAACATCATCTGATACAATCAAAATAACGGTTCACGTATCCTGTGAACTCCTGTTTTCTGACCAAATAGCACTCCGATAGTGTCCTCTTAAAATTTATTGGACACTATCGTGGTATTAATGAGTTAGAAAAGTGGGGCTCAGCGGATGCTTACGATTAAACAAACGATCGAGCCATCCGTTACCCTGCTCACACCATGACGAATCAGCTTTAAAGATTACGCTGATTGACTCGTTTAGACAGTTCTTCAGCCGATTCTTTTCGCTCCGAATAACGGTTGGTCAAATAGGCACTCTGACCGCGAGTCAGCAAAGTAAACTTGTATAGCTCTTCCATTACATCAACAATACGATCATATAGCGATGAAGGCTTCATCCGTCCTTCCTCATCAAACTCCAAAAAGGCTTTAGGAACAGAAGACTGATTTGGAATCGTGATCATCCGCATCCAGCGCCCAAGAATTCGCATCTGGTTTACACTGTTAAATGACTGTGATCCACCGCTCACCTGCATCAAAGCCAATGTTTTACCCTGCGTAGCACGAATAGCTCCTGCAGCAAGTGGAATCCAATCAATCTGTGCTTTGAAGATTGAGCTCATCGAACCATGCCGCTCAGGCGAACACCAAACCATGCCTTCAGACCAAGCCAACAATTCATGCAGCTCTTTAACCTTTGGATGTTCCAGATCACCATCTTCAGGTAAAGGTAAACCTTTGGGATGAAAGATTTTAACCTCACAACCAAAACGCTCAAGAATTCGCCCAGCTTCCATCACGGCAAGGCGGCTATATGAACGTTCTCTGTTTGAGCCATATAGCAATAAGATACGTGGTGGGTGACTCAGCTCTTTAGCCTGCACTTCCGCAAAAGTTGGTGTCGGTAAAAGATCAGATTCAAGATTAGGGAGTGTCATCTTTGCCTCTTAAGAATTTGGATAATATTTTTTCTTCAGCCATAAAGCTACGCTAACCAATGCAATCAGCACGGGCACTTCAACCAATGGGCCAATAATCGTGGTAAAGGCAATCGGTGAAGCCAAACCAAAGGTAGCAATCGCAACGGCTAAAGCTAATTCAAAGTTGTTACCTGCTGCGGTAAACGAAATTGCGGTGGTTTTGGGATAGTCATTCCCCATCCATTTACTCATGAAAAAGCTGACAAAGAACATCACGACAAAGTAAAGCGTCAATGGAATTGCAATCCGCAACACATCCATTGGCAAACTCACTACATCACCGCCTTTCAAGCTAAACATGGCTACAATGGTGAATAACAAGGCCAATAAGCTGAGTGGACCAATTTTGGGTAGAAACTGATTCTGATACCAGTCCAGACCTTTGGCTTTCACTAAAGATAGACGCGTCAGGAAGCCCATCAGGAATGGAATCCCCAAGTAGATAAGGACAGCATTGGCAATGGTCCAGAAATCAACATTGATGACATTCCCTTCTATCCCAAAAAATGGCGGCAGATAGGTCAGGAAGAACCAGGCATAACTGCTAAAGAACAGAATCTGAAAAATGCTGTTAAATGCGACCAATGCAGCACCGTATTGATTGTCCCCGCATGCTAGGCCATTCCAGATCAGTACCATGGCAATACAACGCGCCAAGCCAATCAGAATCAGACCTGTCATGTATTCTGGGTAATCACTCAGGAAGACTATCGCCAATACAAACATCAGCACTGGCGCAATCAGCCAGTTCTGAATCAGAGAGAGCGCTAATGTTTTTTTATCCTGAAATACTTTGGGTAAAGCTGCATAATCTACTTTGGCTAATGGTGGATACATCATCAAAATCAAACCAATCGCAATTGGCAAGTTGACTGAATTTACACTCATTGCGTCCAATGCAACGGATGCTTGTGGAAATACCACCCCAATCGCAACACCCAGTGCCATGGCCACAAAAATCCATAGCGTCAGGTTGCGATCCAAAAAGGATAATCCTGGTTTAGACATGATCTGCTCGCTTAAAGATGGGAAATTTGATTAATTTCAGCAATAAGCTGAGGACGGCTCATGTGATGGGTATCTAATGCAAAAAGTGCATCTAAGCGTTTGTTGATATGTTCTACAGTACTTAAAAATGCCTGTAATTTTTCTTGTTCAGGCAAATCTAAATGTGACGGATCTGATAGACCCCAATGTGCTTTGATTGCTCCTCCTAAATACAATGGACAAGCTTCTTGTGCTGCCGCATCACACACGGTGATGACGACATCGGGCTGATACTGTTCACAGGCATCAATCGTTTTACTCGACAAACCTTCGGTAGACAACCCCAGGTTCTGTAAAGTCTGAATGGTTAACGGATGAACTTGGCCAGAAGGTTTACTTCCAGCGCTATAAGCTACCCAACCTTCAGGCGCTCGACTATTAGACAGAACTTCAGAAAGAATACTGCGACAACTATTACCCGTGCACAGAAACAAAAATTTCATGAAAACTTACTCGCAATGGCTCTGAATCGATAGAGCTGAGGGATCAAATAACACGGGAACATTGCTACGTTTAAGTGTATTCAGAATTTCAAAGCACCATTCAGGTAGTTTTGGGTTAAGACTGTAATACACCCACTGCTTTTGCCGACGGTCATTCAGCAAACCACTTGATCTTAACAGGGCTAAATGCCGTGAAATTTTTGGTTGGCTTAACTGGAGTTTATCTGTCAAATCACAAACACACTGCTCTTCGTTTTCTGCGATAAGCATGACAATACTGAGACGTGTTTCATCAGATAAACATTTAAAAAACTGAACGTGGTCCATAACTGCTCCCATTCTATTATGCAAATATACACATATCCATATATTCAGTAAAGAGTACTCATTATAAAAGTATACCCATATCCGTATATGCTTGCCAGAAAGGGAAAAATTTAAAACTTCTTAACATCTCAAGACACAAATAAAAAAGACCCGTGGCTTATGCCACAGGTCTTTTTTACAGTTTTCCACATACACTTATTTATTTTTTTCAATCAACTCCACAATGGCTTGTGGTTCCAAAACTTTGCCACTTGAAACGATTTGATTATCTATGATCAGACCTGGCGTACTTAACAACCCTGTTTCAGCAATTTGCATCATATCAGTTACATATTCAATTTCTGCCTGAACACCCGTACTTTTTACAGCTTCTTCAGTTGCAGCCAATAAGGCTTTGCATTTACGACAACCTGTTCCTAAAACTTTAATTTGCATCTTTATTCTCCACACTTTTTATAAAAACCAATAACCCAAAGTATTCAGGCTATAACCAACAATCAAGATTCCCACAAAAACAATCCCTACAAACAAGCTCAATAAACGGGTTTTCACCACTTGTTTTAACAAGATTAGCGATGGCAGAGAAAGTGCGGTGACCGCCATCATAAACGCTAAAACCGTCCCCAAGCCAACGCCTTTAGTCACAAGTGCTTCTGCAATCGGCAAGGTGCCAAAGATATCCGCATACATTGGCATTCCGACAATCGTGGCAATCAGTACGGAATACCAGTGTTCCTGACCAAGTAAGGCGGTAATCCACTGCTCAGGAATCCAGTTATGAATTGCCGCACCAATCCCGACACCTATCAAGACATAAAGCCAGACCTTACTAAAAATGTCTGTCACCTGTTCCCAAGCAAATGTACGCCGCTCTTTTGCAGTCATGCTGAAATCTTCATCGTCACCTGAGATTGTTTGATGATGAGTCACAAATTCAGCCACATACTTTTCCATTTTCAAGTAGCTGATTAATGACCCGCCGATGACTGCCAGCACTAATCCAAGTAACACATAGACCAATGCAATTTTCCAGTTAAAGATACTCGCCAATAAAATAATTGAAGCCAAGTCAACAAGTGGTGATGAAATTAGAAAGGAAAAAGTGACGCCTACCGGAAGTCCTGCACGGGTAAAACCAATAAACAACGGAATCGAAGAACATGAACAAAATGGCGTAATAGTACCGAGTAATGCCCCCATGATATTGGCTTTGATTCCTGTCATCCGACCTAAAATCAGCCGAGTACGTTCTGGAGGGAAATAGCTTTGAATATAAGATAATGTATAGATCAACACTGAAAGCAGAATAAAGATCTTGAATACATCATAAATAAAGAAATGGACACTACCACCCAACCGGGTTGCAACGGATAAACCAAACACATTTTCAACGAACCAGCGCACCCCATCCGAGAGCCAGGTCATTTTAAGTAGAACATCATTTAACCAAGCAAAAATTGCGACAATGTTCTCCATTTAGATCTCCTGCTCTACACTGATACAAAGTCCAACAGCGTTAGGGGTTTCACCTTTTATTTTAAGCGTCTGCCTTGCTCATCAATGATGACTTCACCATCTTCTTTAGCGAAAGCTTTTAATTGCGGCAAAGGTAGAATATCTAGCACTACTTCAGATGGGCGACATAAACGAGTGCCCAAATCTGTCACGACCAAAGGACGGTTAATCAGGATGGGATGTTCAAGCATAGCATCAAGCAATTGCTCATTTGTCCAGTTCGCATCGTCTAAATTAAGTTCAGTATAAGCATCTACATTTTTGCGTAACACATCACGAACACTTAAACCAGAGTCCTGAATCATTTTAATCAGCTGATCTTTTGATGGTGGCGTAATCAGATATTCAATTACTTCTGGTTCGATCCCCGTGTTGCGAATAAGCGCCAAAGTGTTACGAGACGTGCCACAGGCAGGATTATGGTAAATTTGAACTTTTGGCATTTGATCCATGAGTATAATCTCTTAAACAGACAGCCTTTTATATATGAATATTCGAATATACGCAATATGGAATATATGATTAACTACAAGTACCAATAAATAAGAAAAGCTCCTGAATCAATCAAAAACCTCCCATTTAGGTATTTCTGAAACGGTGTCAATTAAATTAAGAAGCTAAAGCTTCTTTTCGGATTCTCAACTCACATTAGGAACATCCCTCATCTAACAAACTGAATATCTTAAGGACTTTTTTAATTGTATTTCTCTTAATAAAAGTCAATAAGTTGATAAGAGCGAAATTGAGATGGTGGCAGTATAATTCATAATTTAACCCATTAAAATTTCTTATAAATTTAATAAAGTGATTACCCTTATTTACCCCTTGTTGATCTATTTCATTTGTTCCACTTTAAGTTTCAAATGATCAAATCGATACCCGTGAGTTGTATTTATAACTCCGAAATTATTGCGATGCTAAAACAATGGCGGAATGAAGATGGTGGCCGTTTTGATCAAAAATATTGTTCATGGAACTATTGGCAACCGTTCTCTACTACCGGCTTAGAAAGGTTAAAACAAATGCATCCACCCAAAGATATAAAGCACCACCAAGTGCCTTACTTCTTTAGCAATTTAAAACCCCACATAAAACTTCTCAATCAACTGCCGTGTCTTGACCAGCAAGTTAGTGAAGACATTATCCCGTTCAAAAAGTTTTACTTTATAGTTCGGTAAGTCTTTCAACTCTTCTTTACGTGGCAAACGATGCGTATATTCATAGTGATCGAGTACTTCTTTCATCGCTTCAGGCTTTAGATTTTCCTGTTCACAAAGCTGCTGGTAAGCCTGTTCTTTTTCGATATCCCAAAATTGTGCAAAGGCATCTTGTACGCTTTGACCATTGATCATCTTCGGCATGTTTTCTTCAATGAATTTTTGAATGAGGTCTTGCTTATCGTGCAAGCTAATATCACTACTGATTAGATCGTAAATTTGCGCTTGGTACTTCTGACGCTTTTCCTCTGAGTCGGTATCGACGACCAGTTGTAGGAGGTTGATGATATATCCAACATTGATGCGGTCACTGTGCAGTAAATCCAGCTGAAAATCGACATCATCCAATACCGATACTTTTTCTTTCTTGGTGGTCTTTCTAACGGCACGGCATAGGTCAGCATACTTAGAGGCGAAGTTCGCAAAGTGCTGCTTATCCAGTTGTGTTTGGTCTTGATCGTACTCAATAAAAGTTTGTAATTGAGCGTTGTAGCGCATCACCTCACGGAAAGCTTTAATAAATTCCAGTTGCTGTTCTTCAGTAACAAGATCATCGACTGATTGGTAATTGGGCGTTAAGGCAAACAGTTTGCTCACCGCTGCTTGGTAATCCTGTTCAATTTCTGCATAGCTGGGAACAAGGACGATCTTGGTCGTTTCTTTATTGGAAAATAGTGCCAGCGCCTCATCTGTAGCGCGTTTCAGATTGCGGAAACAGATGATATTGCCAAATGGTTTTTTATCATTGTAGACACGGTTGGTACGTGAGAATGCTTGAATCAAGCCATGATATTTTAGGTTCTTATCAACATACAAGGTATTTAGCGGCTTGGAGTCAAAGCCCGTGAGGAACATATTGACCACAATTAGAATATCAATCTGTCTGTTTTTTACGCGCTGTGCAATGTCGCGGTAGTATGCATAAAATTGATCACCTGAATTGTAGTTAGTTTTGAACTGTCGGTTGTAATTGGCAATGTAGCGATCTAGCTTATCCCGACTGGATGAGTTGACCTGACTTGGAATATCTGCGGCTTCTTCATGAATCAAGCCATTTAAGTCATCAGTCGGTACAGCCTCATTTGCAGCGTAGGAAAAGATGGTGGCAATGGTCAAAGGCTTAAATATCCGACCTTGTGCTTCATCTTCAATTTGCTTTTCAGCCTGCACCTTTTCAAAGAGGTCGTAATATTGGGTCAGTGTTTCGACCGAACTAACACAGAACATTGCGGTAAATTCGCGATTACGAGTTTTGGTATCGTGAATATTGACAATGTAGCGGGCAATCATTTCAAGGCGTTGCGGATTGTCATACAGTTCTTTGGTATCGATGCCTTCTACATCTTCCTCATAACTTTCATTAGTCGCCATGCCTTTGGCGGTGTATTTGCCACGATAATCAATCTGGAACTGCAGGACGTTACGGTCACGGATGGCATCGACAATCACGTATTTATGCAAACACTCATTAAACAGATAGTCTGTGGTGAGTTTTAAACCTGCTTTGCTTTGGCTGTTCTTTTCAAAAATAGGCGTACCGGTAAAACCAAACATTTGTGCATTGCTGAAGAATTTTTTGATGTTTTGATGGGTCTCACCAAATTGACTGCGATGACATTCATCAAAAATAAAGACTACTTTTTTATTTTTAAGATAATCAATCGATTCTAAATAACGGTCGGTGCTGATGGCCCGATTGAGTTTTTGAATGGTGGTCACAATCAGTTTGTCATGACGTTGATCGAGCTGTTTTACCAAGGTCGATGTGTTATCTGTGCTGTCGACGCTGTCGGCTTTAAAAGCATTAAATTCGCGTGAGGTTTGCGTATCGAGGTCGTTACGATCGACCACAAACAGAACTTTTTCCACATCAGGCATTTGCATGATGATCTGACTGGCTTTAAATGAGGTCAGGGTTTTGCCTGAACCGGTGGTATGCCAGATATAGCCGTTCTGATCGGAGTTTTGCACATGCTGCACAATTTTCTGTACTGCATAAATCTGATAGGGACGCAGTACCATCAGGCTTTTGGTGGTTTCCAGCAGTACCATGTACTGGGTCAGCATTTGGGTTAGATGCTGCTGATTTAAAAATGCTTCGGCAAAGTCGACAATTTCATTGATGTGTTTGTTATGGACATCCGCCCAAGGAAAGGCAAACTCGATGCCTGTGGTGCCGTTGGAGTAATAACGGGTATTGGCACCATTACTAATGACAAACAGCTGAATAAAACCAAACAGCCCTTGCCCTGCCCAATAGGCTTCACGAATATAGCGTTGCGTTTGATTAAAAGCTTCGGCGATTTCCATGCCGCGTTTTTTTAGCTCGATCTGTACCAAAGGCAAACCATTAACCAAGAGTGTGACATCAAAACGGCTGGTTCTGCCATTATAGTCACGGTGATCAATGGTGATCTGGTTGGTGACCTGATAGATATTTTTGCTTGGGTCATCGGACAGGAAAAAAAGGTGTTTACTGGTACCATCATCAAATTTGACTGGAAATAGATCACGCAGATTTTTGGCCCGTTCAAATACTGTTCCGGTATTTAAAAAACTAATGACCTGTTTCCATTCCGTTTCTGACAGGGGCGCAAGTCCATTGGCGCGTTCGACTTGGGTTTTGAGGTTAGACAGTAGCTGGCTTTCATCCTTGAGCGTGACTGAGGCATAACCTAATTGTTGCAGTTGACCGATCAGTTCATTTTCAAGTTGATATTCGCTTTGTACTGTCATTTCACCATCACTTTAAATCAATATTTAACAACAACTTAACCAATACAATAACTAAGCATAGTTTTAGCTATTTATCAAATTTTAGACTCTATTTAAACAAAATCTGTGCAACGCATATTTTTCATTAATCTCATTTAAAGACTTGATAAGAGGAATACCACATAGAAAACTTTTAAAGAATCAGTGCATTAATCTCAAAAACTGAGGATTATTCACCTTCATTTGCAAATTGTTTTTATATTCTTCAATTGTTCCTCGAGCACAGAAACGCTTACCTACCATGCTATCAATACGACCGAAGCGCTCTTCAAACCATTTGTAGTTATTGTCCCAAACTAAAAGCGTCAACGTTTGATTCGGATACATTCGATCAAGATTTAAATAATGCCGATTTTCTAAATGCTTAATCTCAGCTAACTGCCCACATGCCATCACGGTCTTACCAACATGGAATGGAGCTTTAATTGCCTCAATTTTAATTTCCTGCGAAAAAGCATTTAAGCTCGCCATAGACAACAAAGAAGTAATTAATATTTTTTTTAGCATAGGGAACACCTTAAGTATTTAATAGCTTGAAATCTGATTTTCAACAGAGCGAATCACAATTTGAGGAACACCTTTATAGCTTTCGATTAAGCCAGTGATACAAATATTGCTACCCTCTGATGTCGGCATGATGTTGTTTGACCAAATCACTGCACTGAATTTATGTTTTGGATATATACCTCCAAAATTTATATACGTTGCTTTTGATGTTTGTGAAATTTGACTCACTTCACCACACACAGTCGTACTTTCTCCAATATGTGCATCTGCTTCATATACTGAAATCTGACCAGATGTCGATAAATTTGTATCGTCTATATTGCCTTCAAATGGATTTAAAACAACCTGTCTTGGCTCTTCAATTTTAGGTTGATCAATTGGTTTAGTAGTTGATGCTGTATCAGTTTCTATTTGTTGCTCATGCACATTCGATGGTATAAATCTTTCTGGCAAGTGTTGATTTTGTTGACTGTCCACTGGCAATTGTCGTGAGGCATCTGCTATTTCTTCTGCGTTAAGAAGTATGTGATCTTCTCTAGCAACTACAGATTCATTGTTTGAAAATAAAATATAGCCACCAATAAAAATTATCAAACCAATCAAGCCAACAATTACAGCCTTATATTGTTTATTCTTGCGAGTCTGTTCTTGGTATATAGGATCAAGACCCGCTTGCTTTCTAAACTCTAATTCTTGTTCAACCTGCTTCCTCTGTGCTTCTAGCGCAAACTCATCTTGTTTTTTCTTTTGTTCAAGATCATATCGCTCTTTTGCTTTCATCTCCTGATAGGTTTCTGAAAAGAAATTACAAATACTTAAAACAATCCCGATAGCAACTAAGCCAGCCAAAAAAAGTATGAAATCAATCATTAAATATCTCTTTACACGATTTGATCCAATGAGCCTAGAATCATCTGAGGCTTGCCTTTGTACTCCTCGATCATCCCTTTCACACAGAGTGTATTATTTTCTACATTTCGCAGTTGATTGCTGATATGAGAGTTATTATTCCAAATGACTACTGTAAAAGTTGCTTTTGGATAAGGTTGATCAAAGTTCAAATACACCCCTTTTGAGAACTCTTTTAATTGGGCTACCTTACCGCATACTATTCTATTTTGACCAATATACATACTAGCTTGAATAGATTGAATATGATTCGCACTTGAAGTGGAATTTTGATCTGCCTGAACATCTGATGAAAGATAACTAGGTGAAACTTGCTGTGTTATGGGTATATTCTCAGCAGATTGTGAGGTCGATTTTATATATAACACTGCGCCTAGCGCAATAGAGGCAACAAGACCTACTCCGATATAAATCTGTTTTTTGATTTCATTTTTAACTGAGCCAAGCTCTTGTGTTTGCCTTCCTTTCATCTCTGAAAGTTCTTTTTGTACATTTTGTAGTTCTTGTAAATGATTTTGTTTAAATACATCTATACCTTTTCTTACATTGCTTAGCTCATTTGAAACATCTGAATGATTTAGTGAATTATTTGTAGTTAGCTGTTTTTCTAAATCGGCTATTTTAGCTTCTTGTTCAGCGATTAGAACTTGAATCTGTTTTTGTTTAGATTGTTCAGTAATTTGATGGCTCACTTGAGCTTGTAATGCTTTACGAATCTCAAGGATCACTTGTTGCTGTTGTTGAAATGCTTTTTTATTGGTATAGCGTAAGACAATTCCAAATTGTTGAATTAAATCATTCTGACGCTCGAGAAAGTCATTAAACTTTTCATACCCCTTATTATTGATTTTTGCGTAACCGTCCAACTCAATTGGCAATTGATAACCTTTGCTTTTATTAACGATCATGAAATCAATATACCGATTACCAGATTTATTATCTTTAAACGGATACTGAGCGATAACATCATCGGGGGAGATTTCTGGAATTTGACTTAAGATTTCATCTACAAATTTTTCTTCATACCCAACAATATGCTTAATCTTGTCTCTATTTTCATATTTCCACTTTTGCCAGTCCAACATTCCACACCCATACAAAAAAATTAAAAAACTCTAAAGTTTAAAATTCACACAAACATCTGCTGCAACAAGCCTTTTTTCCAAGTTTTCGCTTGTTCAATTTGCTGTGCCACCACTTCAATTTTTTGGTCGATACTCGATAAGAAATTAGCGATTTTGGTTTGTTCTTCTAGGCAAGGCTTTAAAATAACTACTTCAAAGAATTCCTGAAGACTAATATTTAATAAACCATGATTTCTCGCACCTTCTTGAGCAATTTTTTCAAGTTCAGGTACTAACGCCCCACTTTCTACATATTGCTCAAAGAAGTTAGCATTCAACTGATCATTTAGTGCAAAACAAATATAGAGTGTTGATACAACTCCTTTCTCATATAGCTTCAAACGTTTAATTGCACCCATTGGATAACCTGCTGAATAACTTTTGTTATAAGCAAATTCTCCTTTATGAAGTAAGTAATACTTACTTAAATCTCGTGATGCAATTTGTTTACTGAAATAATCCTGTTGATTAACTAAACCCATTTGAGCTGAGATTGTTAAAGCATTCTGATTGTCTTCTTTATTTTTTCTAGTCACTCGCTCAGCTACATCTCTTAACTGAATCTCCTCCCACTCCCCAAACTCACTCCCATCATCCGCTTTAAAACGAATCTGCTGGCTAAACAGCTTTTGCATCATGCCTTGTTTATATTGGCTCAGCAGCTCATGTTTTTGCGTGAGTTGGCTGATCTTTTCATCCACGTTCGATAGAAAAGAGGCGATTTTGGTTTGTTCTGCTTTGGATGGAAGGCTAATAGGTAAAGATATTAGATCTTCTCTAACAAATCCTTTAATAGACGTCCCTTGATTTAAATCTAACAATCTTGGGGTGATATTTTTCATTAAATATGCAATAAAAAGAGCATAATCTTTTTTAGGTGTGAGAGCTGTAAAATCTTGACTTGTACATAATTCTTGGTTTGTAAGAGCAACTTTTCCAACACCAACACGAGATACTAATAAAATACTATTCTTAGGTATCTTTTTAGTAGCACTATTTTTTATAGCATCTTCTGAAATAAAGCGATTTATACGTATATCGAAGATACTCTCTTCATTTAAATCAGAACTAGATATCCAAGGAATGTTCCCATTCCAATAATCATGAATATCTTTTGAAGGAGTTCCTCCACTGCTAAACTCACCTAAATCCTTAACTTTAGTATTGATCCAGTCATTTTCAAATTCTTTAAAACGTAACTTAGGTACAGACATCACTTCACCTCCGCAAAAGGCGAAACAATGCCTAGCTCGGCACAGAAACCATTAATCACGGCATCAGTCTTTTGGCTCTCAACTTCCAAAGCTTGAAGCTGTTTTGCAATCGCATCTAAATCAATCTCGGCTTCCGCTTCAAAGGTATCCACATAACGCGGAATATTCAGATTGTAATCGTTATCTTTGACTTCTTGCAAAGTCGCCACATGCGCATATTTTTCAATATTTTCACGCTTTTCAAATGCCGCAACAATCTTATCCAAATGCTCAGGCAATAACTTGTTTTGGTTCTTCTGCTTTTCAAAATCATTGCTGGCATCAATAAACAGAATATTGCCGCTCTGCTCACGGTTTTTCTTCAACACCAAAATACAGGTCGGAATAGACGTGCCATAGAATATATTGGCGGGTAGACCAATAATCGCATCCACCACGTTCAACTGTTCAATCAAATACTGACGAATCACGCCCTCGCTCGAACCACGGAACAAGACGCCATGCGGTAACACCACCGCCATAGTGCCGTTGTCATCGAGTTGATACAGCATGTGCTGTACAAAAGCCATATCGGCTTTAGAACTTGGCGCCAGTTTGCCATACGCAGCAAAACGTTCATCTTGTAAAAATAACGGATCAGCAGACCATTTTGCCGAAAATGGCGGATTCGCCACCACCGCATCAAACTTTTTATCTAAATGCTGCGGGCGGGTTAAAGTATTTTCCTGCTTGATGTCGAACTTGGCAAAATGCACATCATGCAGAATCATGTTCATGCGTGCCAAGTTGTAGGTGGTACGGTTCATCTCCTGACCGTAAATCATGTCGACATCTTTTACTTCACGTTTTACCCGAAGCAACAACGAACCCGAACCGCAAGTCGGGTCATAGACTGAACGTAAACGCTCTTTTCCTTGGGTGACAATCTTCGCCAGTAAAGTCGATACGGTTTGCGGGGTATAGAACTCGCCGGCTTTCTTGCCGGCACCCGATGCAAACTCGCCAATCAGGTATTCGTAGGCATCACCCAGTACATCGGCTTCGGTATTGGAAATATCAAAATCAATATCATCTAAATGACTCAGGACTTTCGCCACCAGTGCATTACGGTCACTGGCGTTATTACCGAGTTTAGTCGAATTCAGATCCATATCTTCAAACAGGTTGGCAAAGTCATCGGCAGAGTCAGTGCCTAAAGTACTTTGTTCAATTGATTTTAAGGTCGCAGTTAAATCATCCAAAATGAATTCGCCCTGACGACCACGCTCGGCTAAGGTATGGAATAGCTGTTTGGGTGTAAGCGCATAACCCACTTCGGCAATGGCATTCTTTTTAATTTCTTCGATGTACGGTACATGCTCAGGATTGTTTTCATCCAGCTCAAGAAAGCTGACTTCTTCGCCATCCAGCAATTCATTAGCAAAATTAACCGACTTTTCCGATAAATATTTAAAGAAAATAAAACCCAGAATGTAATCACGGAATTCATCGGCGCCCATGGTGCCACGCAAAGTATTGGCAATATTCCAAAGTTGTTTTTGTAATTGTTGCAGTTGCACCTGGGTCATTTTTATAGAAGTCCAATTAAGTGAATCATTAATTAAATGATTTTACCTAAAATTCTAAATCATGCAGCAGTAAAAAGGTGGAAAAGGACATGAATTGTCGTGCTCAAGCGATGTAATCTATCAATTCAAGCGCTAGACAGATACATGATCTAAATTTTATAGCAGCCTACTCCAGTAATCTGCACTACAGAAAAACAAAGATATCAAAATACTCCAGATATGGGAGAAACTAATATCTGTTTATCTTTTCCACCCAGCCAGACTAAATACTCATTCTCTATTGCCTGCTTATACGCCCAGTCGGCAACCCGATGCGAACGTTGAATATCTGTTAAGAAACCGAATTGAGAAATTTCCCGAACAATAGATTGATCATGTAGATAATTCCGCTCCTGCCACTTTTGCAAAAACTGTTCCGACGCCAAATAATAGAGGTGGTCCCACTTGTTTGAACAACTAAAAGCGTATTTATAAGTGATATTCCGCTCTAGTTAAGCCACCTTGTTT
>NZ_JAAZQW010000024.1:0-38267 GCF_012371415.1 Acinetobacter sp. A3 | reverse complement strand
TATTGTTTGAACCCCAATAAGCCAACTTTCCAAAATATGCTAAAAGGTTAAGTGGATTTCATCGAACTCAGGTTAAATAATAGTTTTAATACTACTAGAAAAGATGATCATGTAAATTGCAGAAAATAAAATTCAAAACCTTGCATCAGAGAAAATTTCTTATTGGTAGTAGTGATGTTTGAAAATTACTACTTATATTAAAACTTGAGCTAACTGCTATGTCTAAACGTTTAAAGTTTTTTCTTAGCCATTTATCAATCTCAGCAATGATTGCTTTGTTCGTGATCAGTATTGTGTTTTTTATATGGTATCCATCACCACTTGCTGTAGCCGTTGGTGTGACACATATCTTTTTAATGCTATTGGTCATTGACGTGATTTTAGGACCACTTTTAGGTTTATTGGTCTATAAAGATGGCAAAAAAACATTAAAATTTGATCTAAGTGTCATTATTCTTATTCAAATCGCGGCTTTATGTTATGGGGTATTTAGTATTGAACAAGGTCGCCCTGCATGGTTGGTTTATAATGTAGATCGTTTTGAATTAGTGCGAAAAAATGATCTTATTTTAGAAAATATTCACCAAGCACAACCTCAGTTTCAGCAGGTATCTTGGACAGGGCCACAATTTGCTGCAGTAAAATTAGCAGTAAGTCCACAGCAGCGTCAGAATGATATGTTTACCGAGGCATTAGGTGGTATTTCTCTTGCTCAACAGCCTGCTCGTTATGTAGAACTCACTCAAGCAAAAAACCAAATCCAACAACGTGCATTACCGCTTGCAGAACTGCAACAGTACAACTCAAAAGCAGACGTTGAAAAAACTTTAGCAAAATATCCAAATGCAGATGCTTGGCTACCCTTAAAAGCCAATGCAGTAGATATGGTCGTTTTAGTCAATAAAGAATCTGCAACCATCATCAAAATAGTAGACCTCAGACCGTGGAAATAATTTCTTAAGTTAAAAATGGAGAGTTTAAGTATTCCCCCACACAATTATTCCATTTCGAAACTGGCAGAATTCCAATCAAACTTGCTACACAAAGCACTGTCATCTTGCTTAAAAAAATATAAGATAGAGCCAGTTTTTTAGTCTAGTTTTCTTATGAAATCTGCATTGCTACTTTTGACTGCCATCCTCATCTCCCTTGCATGGCTATTGCCCATTCACTACCGCCCGTGGGTCACCTATACAGGCGAACTCTACGCATTTTTTGCTCTGTTTGCCCTTGCAGCCTGCCTATTCAAAGAAAAATTACAGATACCCAAAATCAGCCTGCCATTACTAGCATTGTGCAGTGTTCCGCTCATTCAGTGGAGTTTTGGCTTAGTCTACTTCTTTGACAAAGCCTTGCTCAGCAGCGTGTATATCTTTAGTTTTTGGCTGGCAATCATTTTGGGCTATAACCTCACGCAAAACAACAGCGAACGTGAACGCATCTTCGCAGGCTTTAGTTATGTGCTGCTTAGCGTGGGAAGTATGACCGCATTCATGGCAATTTGCCAGTGGCTCACACTCGACCAATACCTGCCAATGATGGTGGATATTAAAATTGGACAACGCCCTTACGCCAACTTCGCCCAACCCAATAACATGGCGACCTTTTTAATGATGTCACTCATGGCATGCCTATATTTATACGAAAAACAAAAATTTAAAACCGTGTGGATTGTGATTGCTGCTGCCATGATTTTGGTGGGTGTGGTACTCAGTCAATCGCGGACGTCATGGTTGGCATCGCTGTGTCTCTTGACCTATTTGGGCTATCAGCAATACCGTGGCGTGATGCGGATTAAATGGCGCTATAGCTTACTGTGGTTTGCCGCATTTATCGGGCTGATTTTTATCGCACCTGCTTTCAGTCAACTACTCTCACAAAGTGCAGACCTCTCGGTGCAA
The DNA here is from genome assembly GCF_012371415.1 of Acinetobacter sp. A3. NCBI lineage: Bacteria > Pseudomonadati > Pseudomonadota > Gammaproteobacteria > Moraxellales > Moraxellaceae > Acinetobacter > Acinetobacter sp. A3. The sequence goes on along the minus strand of NZ_JAAZQW010000024.1, from coordinate 36,366 downwards.
TCTCCTGATGTGGTGCAACGCGCCACAGGTGATATGTCACGCTTGGCCATTTGGCAGCAAATGCTCGCTGCGATTGAACATCAACCGTGGTGGGGCTATGGTTGGCATCAAACCAGTGTGGCATATGTCACGATTAGCGAATTTGTGCAAGGTCCAGTGTGGATTCGTAGCGCACACAATTTTATTTTGGACTTTTTACTCTGGAATGGTGTGTTACTGGGCGTGCCATTTTTGGCGTATTTGGGTTATTGGGGCTACCAACTGCATAAACATACCCAGTCGGTGGAATCGGTTGTGGGGATTTTAATGCTCGGTGCATTTAGCGTACATGCCATGCTGGAATTTCCACAAAATTATGCCTATTTTCTGCTGCCCGCAGGCTTTATCATCGGCATGGTTCAGTCGCAATGGGTGTTAAAAGGCTTAACTTTATCTGCAATTTATTTACGCACGACTTTTGTGATTGGTGCATTGTTGTTGATGCTGATTTATCGTGATTATGAAGTAATGGTGCCAAAACTGAATCAGTCGGTACGTTATGAACAAACGCCTGAAAGAATCACCCATCAAGACCGTATTTTTGTACTGGAAGAATTTAACCGCCGCATTGCGTGGATTCGTTTAAATCCGTATAGCCAGCAAACACCTGAACAATTACAGGATATTCATGAAATTGTGTTGAATTACCCAACCCGCTACGATTTATTGAAATATGCACGCGTATTAGCATTTAACGGTTATGAAGCTGAAGCCAAAAAGCAATTATGGTTGTTAAGCACTTTGTGGCAGGTTAATGTGGATTATGCGACTTTATTGGATGAGGCAAAGCTGCGCTGATTTGTGTAGCGCAAGGAGGGGGATTTGAAAATAGTGAGCCAAATATGGTGAAAATTTTCAATGTTGAAAATCTCTCCCAACTTCTCTTTAAAAAGAGAGGGGGTATTCATTATAAAATTGATTTCATGTGCGAAAATTTAAAGAGATGCTGAACTTTTGTTCAGATAAAGGGAGTTGTGTTAGAATTGTATGATCTATTCAAACAATAAGGCATGCTGATGGCGAGAACTACAAGTGTAACAATTGGCCCACAACTCGATAACTTTGTGAGCAAACTGATTGAATCTGGACGTTATGGTTCAACCAGTGAAGTGATGCGATCTGCACTAAGATTATTGGAGCAGCAAGAAAATCAAACTGCAGCTTTAAAGCAAGCGATTGAAGCAGGTGAGAACAGTGGAGAAAGTACACTTAGCCTAAAAGATATTGCGGCTCAAGTGAAGCAGAAGCATCGTGTATAAGCTATCAAATTTAGCTGTCGACGACTTCACTGCTATTTATGAATACACCTTACTTAATTTTGGTGTAGCTCAAGCTGACCAATACACGCAACATTTGGAAAATACCTTTCATTTGTTAGTGAGTTCACCGCTGATTGGTTATGCATGTGTAGATATTGGCGAGGGAATACGCCGTCACGATCATCATCAACATGCTATTTTTTATAAAAAACAGGATTATGGAATTTTTATTATTCGGATATTGCATCAACAGATGCAACCCATGAAACATTTTTTTGCGTTATAAATACTTTTTTATAAATCCAAGAATTTAAAATGCGCATAAGTAAAATATATTGATATTGAGAGCTTCTTCATTAGAGATAGGCAAGATACTGAATTTTAGGTAAAGTGCCCCAAAAAACAAAAGACTGGAAAACCAGTCTTTTGAGTTATCTAAACCAGATGAATTTTAGAGTTGGCTTTGAATATAGTTTTCAATGCCTACCGTTTCAACCAAATCAAGCTGTGTCGTTGCCCAGTCTAAGTACTCTTCTTCTTTCTCCAGAATTTCCTGAACCAAATCACGGGTTACATAGTCCAATTGTTGCTCTGCTAAAACCACCGCTTTTTGAATCGCTTCAATATTTTCTTGGACTTTACGCACATCGCAGTTCAAAACTTCAACTGTATGCTGACCGATATACAATTTGCCCAAGTGTTGTAAGTTTGGCAGCCCTTCTAAAAATAAAATACGTTCAATAATTTTGTCAGCATGTTTCATTTGACGAATCGACTCTTTATATTCAGCCGAGCCGAGTTGTTCAATGCCCCAATCATTAAACATACGTGAATGTAAAAAATATTGGTTAATTGCAGTCAGGTGATGATACAAAACTTGGTTGAGTTGATTAATCACATCACGATTGCCTTTCATTGCAGCACTCCATCAACAATTTCTGCCTTAAACCGCTTAAGGCAATCTATATTTCTATCTTAAACAAGACTGGGCAAAATGGCGAGTGATTTATAGAACGGCAAATGAAAATCGCAATCAAAAACAATTAGCTAGGCAGTGTGAAGAAATGTAAGACAAGAAAAACCCGCTGTAGTCGAAAGCGGGAGAGGAAACACCGAGTAAAAATTATAATACTGAAATGCGAGAGAGCAATAAAACGTCAGTTTTAGGCAGCAACTGCAAGACGAGACGCAATTTGTGCAATTTCATCGCTAATGATGGCGCGAGTTTCAGGTGCACAGCGACCACAACAGGTGCCCAAGTCAAACATATCGCGAATTTCACGATAGCTGTCTGCACCATTGGCAACGGCTTCTTTAATGTCTTGATCTGTAATACCACGGCATAAGCAAACGTACATGAATGCAACCACAATAATGAAATAAGATAAGAGTTATTATTGATAATTATTATCGTTTGTCAATAAAAATCATTTGAAAAGCCATTTATTGTAATTGGGTTTTTGAATTAAAAAATGCCACTTAATAGGTGGCATCGTTTATTGGATTTTAAGTATTTGAATGATAATGACTTATGAATTGATAATCACCACGCCATCCATTTCAACTAAAGCACCTTTAGGCAAGCTAGCCACACCTAAGGCTGCACGCGCAGGGTATGGTTGTGCAAAGTATTCGCCCATAATTTGATTGACTAATTGAAAGTGTGATAAATCAGTCAGGAAAATATTGAGCTTGGCAATATCGGCCAAAGAACCGCCCGCAGCCTCACAAACGGCTTTTAAATTATCAAACACGCGGCGAATTTGCGCTTCAATGCCTTCTACCAATTCCATGCTGTATGGGTCTAAACCAATTTGACCTGATAAATAAACAGTATTGCCCACTAAAATGGCTTGAGAGTAAGTACCAATTGCTGCAGGTGCATTTTCAGTATGGATGACTTGGCGAGACATTGATTTCTCCTAAAATAATGTACGGACATCATAGACCATCCGACTGCATTTCAGTAGCCTGTTGAGTCTATAATGCAAAATTGGTGAATGTACGGCACAGTCAAACTATGTAGCCACATTAAATTAACAAGCTTTGGCTTCTTCTGCGATGCTGATGGCGCGCGCTAAACGGCTAATTCGTGGGAAACCGAAGTGCATACGCAAATCACGAATAATTTTGGCAATTTGCTTACGGTTATTCACCACAATATTCACATAGGTTTTGCCATCATGGCTGCGTACCATTTCTACTCCCGTTTTGGCCTTACGACATTGATAGATCAAATCGGAAATTTGTTCGTCATTCATATCCATATCAATGCTGAGATAAGCCGTAAAACTCACGTCATCTACATCTTCTGAAGTCCATTGTAGCGGCATGATATTTTCAGGATGTTGATGTTGCTCATGCAGTAAGTTGTTGCAACGCGCACGATGCACAATCAAGCCACGGCGTGACAAGTTACCCTGAATCGGATCGCCCAGTACAGGGTTGCAACAGTGCGCATATTTCACGTCAATGCCTTCTGTGCCCTGAATCAGGCGGTCAGAATGTTCGCTGCTGTCGTGATCGAGAGCGTAAATGTGATTTGCTACCAACTGTGGCAATAAATCTCCGACTGCAATTTGCTCAAATAAACGGTCTTTAGAGTCAATGTGGCGCCATTGCAACACATTTAACCAATCTGCTTCGGTCAAGTCTTGAATCGAGTGATTAAATAATTTCAGCGCACGGTTAAGCGCTTGCTGACCCACCAAACGCTGTTCTTCAATATCCTGATCACGCAGAATATTTTGTAAGGCACGACGGGCTTTTTGGGTATTAATAAAACTCAGCCAGTCTGGGTTTGGTGTGGCTAAAACATCAGTAATGATTTCGACCACTTGCCCGCTGGTGAGTGGTGTGGAAAGTGGTTTGCTTTCACCATTAATTTTTGTACCGACGGCATGGTTACCTAAGAACAAACTGGCTGCATAGGCAAAATCAACTGCGGTGGCGCCTTGCGGCAATTCATGTAAATGTCCGTGCGGTGTATAAACATGAATTTTCTCTTGGTGCAGATAATCCAGTAAATCGCTAAATGTAGTTTTAGCGCATTCACCATCAATCAACACGTTCAAGCTTTGCATAGAGGCTTGAATGGCAGAACGGCAGGCTTGCGGTGCGTTTTCACCCAAGACTACACCAAAACGTGCGGCTTTACGCATCAATTCAGTTTGAATGGTAAGTGATAAGGTGGTTTGCTCGCCTTTTAGACGCATCATGAGTGACTGGTTACCACCTGGCAATGGACGACGGATATGGTCTTCATAATGCAAGACCTGAAAGCTGTCACGTAAAATATCGGCTAAACGGTCACAGTCAGCAATACTTTGTAAAATAATTTCAAAGGCGTGGCTATGGGTTAGTTCTTGTAGATCAATATCGTTCTTTACAAAGTAGCGCAGTAATTCAATATTGTTATTTTTCTTTTTAATACGACCTGCAATTTGATTGTCTTGTAGCAGGTCGGCAAGGTTTTGTTCCCATTTAGACTGGTATTCACAGCGTTTTGGCTTGGTGTGCAAAAGGGCAGCTTGCACATCGTTATACATATCTAAATCTAGGTTTTGATAACACAGATGTTCAAGGTTATCCGCCATTTCATTCATACCCACGATACGTGCCATAGGTACAAACACATCAAAAGTTTCTTGGGCGATACGTGCGCGTTTGTCTGGTCGCAGCGCATCCAATGTGGTCATGTTGTGATAACGGTCTGCCAGTTTCACAATAATGACACGTGGGTCCTGTAAGGTCGCTTGCAGAATTTTACGGAACGATGCGGCTTTGTTGTATTCCTTGTCGCTCGAATGGCTCAGCTTGGTCACACCATCGACCAGTTCAGCAACTGTGCGCCCAAATTTCTCTGTGATGTCATCTTTGCTGAAGTCGGTATCTTCAATGACATCGTGCAATAGCGCAGCAATGAGCGTGTCGGCATCCAAACGCATGTGTGCCAAGATACAACTCACCGCAATAGGGTGTAACACATACGGTTCACCACTTTTACGGGTAACGCCATCATGCGCATGTTCAGCATAATCGCAAGCCGTAAGCACCTGTTCGACTTCACTTACGCTAAGGTAAGGTTCGATCATGGCTTGAAGCTGTTGTTTGGCTTGGCTGACCATCGTGCCTGGCATATAACACCCTTTAAAATACAAGTGATAATGAATCTACAGTTAGACCTTATAATGAAAAGCATATTGCATGACTTGTCAAATTTTTTCATGCCAAAATATAGGGTCTTTAGACCATTTAAAATAAGATCTTAATCCTTATGTTATAACGGTTTTTGGCCCAAGATTAAAGTTCAGGCAACAAAAAAGCCTAGTAAAAAACTAGGCTTTTTCAGAAAGTTGTTCTTATTGGAAAGAAAAACCATCTAAATTCAAGTTATTTGCTGAAAGTGCGAGGTCAAGACTTGAGGTTTGATAGTCTTGATCACGTTGTTTCAAAATGTCTTTAGACACATGACCCACAGCAATTTCACGTAATGCCACTACAGTTGGCTTGTCATTGTCCCATTCTACAGTTGGTTCAATGCCTTGACGTGCCAATTGACGCGCGCGCTTGCTTGCCACTAGTACAAGCTCAAAGCGGTTGTCTACATGGTCTAAACAATCTTCAACGGTAACGCGTGCCATAAGAATTCTCGTTCGAATAATAAATTTAAACAGACTGTGCAGTATAAGGTGCTTTGTCTATAGACTCAAGTTTTAATCACGCCGTTGGTGGGCTAATTAATTTCTGAATCAACTCTTGATGACGGTTGGCCTGTTGTGCCAAAACCAATCGGTTGGCAATAATGACCGCTTCTAAATCATGCAGTGCCTTATTAAAGTCATCATTAATAATCACATAGTCAAAATTGACATATTGCTGCATATCTTCCACTGCACAGCCTAAACGATGCTCAATCACTTCAACAGCATCTGTGCCACGGTTAGACAAACGCTCACGTAAATCGAATTGGCTTGGTGGGAGAATAAAAATTTGCTTCGATTCAGGAAAAAGATTGCGCACCTGCTGCGCACCTTGCCAGTCAATTTCCAGTAACACATCGTGACCTTTGGCTAACTGATCTTTAACCGTTGCTTGCGCGGTACCATAATAGTTGCCAAATACTTCTGCATATTCAATAAAACCGCCTTGTTCTACCAAGTCAATAAAATCTTGTTTTTGCGTGAAGTGATAATGCACACCATCGAGTTCGCCGGGACGTTGACCACGTGTTGTGTGAGAAACTGAAACGTGTAAATTATTCACACGCTCAAGCAGGGCTTTAACGAGGGATGTTTTGCCTGTTCCTGAAGCGGCAGAAACGACAAACAATAGACCCGACATGATATTTTTCCTGATATGATAAAATATCTTCTCTATTTTAGAGTAGACGCCCCTTAAACAAAATAGCCAAGATGGCTTTTGTTGGCATAAATTTTAAAACATCCCACCTATTTAACTTCAACATAGAGGGTTCTATGGAAATTGTATTGGCGAATCCACGTGGTTTTTGTGCAGGTGTAGACCGAGCAATTGCGATTGTAAATCGTGCCCTTGAGTGTTTTAACCCACCTATATATGTACGTCACGAAGTGGTACACAATAAATTTGTTGTAGACGACTTGCGTCAGCGCGGGGCAATTTTTGTCGATGAGCTAGATGAAGTACCAGATGACAACATTGTGATTTTTAGTGCGCACGGTGTATCTAAAGCAGTACAACAAGAAGCAGAGCGTCGTGGTTTAAAAGTGTTTGATGCGACTTGTCCGTTGGTCACCAAAGTACATATTGAAGTCACCAAATATGCGCGTGAAGGCACCGAAGCTATTTTAATTGGGCATGAAGGCCACCCAGAAGTTGAAGGTACGATGGGACAGTACGACAAGAAAAATGGTGGTGAAATTTATTTGGTAGAAGATGAGGATGATGTGGCTGCACTTGCGGTTCAGCATCCAGATAAAGTGGCTTTTGTAACGCAAACTACTTTGTCGATTGATGATACAGCCAAAGTGATTGATGCCTTGCGCCAAAAATATCCGAATATTCAAGGGCCACGTAAAGACGATATTTGTTATGCTACTCAAAACCGTCAGGACGCAGTGCGCGACTTAGCCAATCAATGTGATGTGGTGTTGGTGGTGGGTTCGCCAAATTCATCTAACTCTAACCGTTTACGTGAGTTGGCTGAACGTATGGGGAAACAAGCCTACTTGGTGGATAATGCCGATGAATTAAACCAAGCATGGTTTAAAGCAAATACAAAAATTGGTGTGACTGCGGGCGCATCTGCACCTGAAATTTTAATTAAACAGGTGATTCAACGCTTGCAGGATTGGGGCGCAACAGCACCTGAAGAGTTGGCTGGACGTGAAGAAAATATTACCTTTAGTTTGCCCAAAGAGTTACGTATTCCAGTAACACAGGCTTAAACTGCGAAGCATATAACACTTTAAAAAACTGATTAAAAATAGGCAGATAACCGTTGAATGACGGTTATCTGCTTTTTTATGCCTTTTATCCTGAAGTGTGAGGGTTTTGTAAAGTTGTTGGTTACTATTTTTAATAGGGCAAAGTCTGTGTCTTGGGGGGAGTATGCGAAAAAAAGAAAACGGGTTCACCTTAATTGAGTTGATGGTGACGATTGCGGTGATGGCAATTATCGTGATGATGGCGGCTCCGAGTCTTATGCCTTTAGTGTATAAAAAACAACTAGATACAAGTGCAAGAGAGTTAGCTCAAACGATGGCTAAAGTACGTGGAACGGCGATTGCTTTGCGAAAAGAAGTTTCACTTGAATTTAAAGATACAACAAACACAGACCATCAGTTTTACTGGTTGCCTGGTAATGATCAAATCCATGTTCTTGCAAAAGCAACTCCTGAAGGTATTACTTTTTCACCTGTAGGTTTAGCAAATAAAAGAACAACTTCACTTAAAAGATATGTAAGGAATCCTAATTACGATCCAAATTTGGATGAAGACCCATTAACTAATCCAAAGTTAATTATCGAATGGCAGGATACGGAAGATTTGGTGTTTGAATTATGTCATGAGAAGGTGAGAGAGATTAAGTCAATAAAAATATTCAAAAGTGGCTTGATTAGTAACATTGAAACAAAAGAAAAAGTGGGGAGTTGCACATGAATACTAAATATCAGCTAGGTGTTGGAATGATAGAGGTATTGGTGTCTTTGGTCTTACTTTCCATTGCTGTATTAGGTTTTTCTGCATTGCAGTTTAGGGCGCTAGATGCGATGCAGGAGGCGAGTGATAGAACTGTAGCAATGTCTTTGGCAAGAGATCTTGCTGAAAGAATAAGAGTAAATAGAACACAATTGGTTGAATATAAAACAAAAATTAATGGTTCTTCTTCTGGAGAGCCTAAGGCTTGTAAGGTAGCTGATTCCAGTGCGACAACAATTAGCACAACACCGATGTGTAATCGTGCTGAGATGGTGTCTTACGATGTGAGTCAGGTGCTTGGAGCTGCTAGACAAGCTGGGATGAAACTTGTAATAGATAGATGTCAGGGAGGGGATCGTGAGTGTGTGTATATCGCTTGGGGAAATACAATAATTAGTGCAACGAATGTATCTGCCTGTATGAGTGATGGGGTTTATGTAGCTGGAGCGACTTGTTTGGTGATGGAGGCATACGGAACATGAATACAGTACGTGGTTTTACATTACTTGAGCTTATGATTGCATTGACTTTAGGTTTGTTGATTAGTGCTGCAGCAATTCAGGTATTTGTTACAGCAAATCAGGGAATAAACTTTCAGCAAGGTGCGGCAAATATACAAAATAGTGGGATATTTGGTCTAGATTATATTGTTAAAGATATTCGTCGTTCTAATATCGATTCTAATCAGGCAGCCATGACTGTAGATACTCAGCATGGTGGTATCGTTCTAAAAGCTGAAAACCTTACATCTGTTGCATCCACTTTGTCCGATGATGTTAGAACTCAGTTAGAAAGTTTTTTGACAACTTCAGCAGTGGGGCCTAGTAATTTAAAAGATCTTAAGAGTGATCAGTTGGTCATTCAATATAAAAATACTATTGGTAGTCAATACAATTGTGAAGGAAAGCGGGTGCTTCCTAATCAATTTGTTGTGCAGCGCTATTTTGTAAAAGAGGAAAATGCATCTGGTGTTAAGTCATTTTCATTACGGTGTAAAGCTTATGAGTATTCAGGAGATAATGAAACTGTATTTAATTTGTCGGGTGATGGCGAAATGCTAATACCTAATGTTGAACACTTTAGAGTGCTATTTGGTATTGCTAAAGACACGGGAGTTTCTCCAGATGGGGTGATGGACCAGTTTGCATATGTTTCACCTTCCGAATATAAAAAACTTGCAGATAAGCCTCAGATTGTTTCTATACAAATGGGGATTTTATTGCGATCACCTGAAGCAGTTTCTAAGGGTACAGACAAAACAAGCTTTACTGTATTGGATTTGGTGAACAAAGAACTCATTTCCCACAATAGTAATTCTAAATATATAAGACAAGTTATTACTCAAACAATTGCTTTGCGTAATGGTTTTGGTGTGAAAAATCAAGCGGAGTAAGCCATGAGAACAAAACATACAGGCAATACCTTAATTGTGGTCTTGGTTTTATTGTTGCTGATAATGATTGTGGGGACTTGGGCAATTAGGGGGGCGATTACCTCATTGAATATTACTACTAATGCTCAAGCACAGTCTTTATTGGTACAGAACTCTGATGCTATTTTCTTTCAACTGGAAGCATATACCGATGATGCATTGAAGATTGCTGAATTACAGCTTGATAATGGCATGATTGGATTTGCGAATAAGAATGAAAACAAGGGTAAAGAACTTGTTTATTGTGTGCGTAAGAATGAGTCAACAGATAAATATAATTTAGGAAAAGCAAGTATCGTTTATTGGCAAGGTTCAACAATTAAAAAAAATGATTTAGGTCAGGATGGGTATTGTAAGAGCAATAAAAGTAATGACTATGTGTCTAATAGAAATGCAGTGATGACTCGAGTAGGGGTTCGGTCTGCTACAGAGAATCGTAAGGATTGGACGCACAAATATGAGGGTTCTGACTCTGATACTTATGGTGGTAAAGATATTGGTACAATAATGGTGAGCGCAATTTCATATTTACCAAATCTTTCAAGTGCAAAAAGAGAAGAAATTGACAAGTGTGTGATGAACTTTCCTAGTTTTAATGTTGTAGTTGCAGGAAATACATTGAATAGCGTTACAGATTGTTTAGCAGAGTTGAATGTTCCATATAGTAGTCAAGAAATGGAATATCAACTTAGACAAGTCAATTAAGGTAGGAGATATAAAATGAAATCAAGTAAAATTTTGAATCGTACTGCCTTACATAAGGCGAAATTCAGCGTGTTGGCAGCATCTATTACAACGCTTATGTGTAGTGGTGTGAATGCAAGTGATATTGAAATTTATAGAGCCCCTTCAGCTTCTGCTGGTGCGACCACCGTTCTATTGATGTTAGATAAATCTGGCAGTATGGATTTCATTGATTATGAGGGCATGACAATGGATCCAGAAGCCAGCTATTCTTCACCAGATTGTCCAGGAGGGTATACTAAAAGAAATGTGACTGAAGAGGTAGGTGTAATAGATAAGCAAATACTCTCATATTATCAATGTGAAAAAGCAGGGGTAGATCCTGTTATGCGCAGAATATACTCATTAAAAAAGGGTTTGTTGCAGACGTTGTTAGGTGATGCTGAAGATTCCGAATTGAAACCATTAGGTGATGAGCTGTATATAGGGCTAGCTACTTTTTCTGGAAGTAAGGGTGGTATTAATGCTGAAGCTAAGCGTTTAGATGAGGTATACACGATTAATTATGGAAATTGGCCTTTCTCTGATAGGGTAACTCAGAGCCATAGAAAACATCTTGCTAGGATGATTGTTGGTTTGAATGCAAGTGGGGGAACTCCAACACCTTATGCTTATGCTGAAGCAGCAGCTTATTTATTAGGAACTCAAACAGGGGGGGGGACGCACAGTAGCTCAAATTCAAATTATATTCCGCCCGTTTCTATTTCCTCTCAGACTGCAGAAAGTAAGCAGTGTAGTGCACAAGGTATCTATTTCTTAACTGACGGACGTCCAGAGCCAAGTGGGTCCACCAATACGGCGCGTAACCTGATGAGAAATGCTCTTGATAATACAAGTTTTGATTGCTCTGATAGTCCAATGGGAAATGATGGACCTTACCATGATGAACGTAATGGTTGGGCATGTATAGGTAAGCTTAATGAGCATTTATTGCTTAAAAATGAAAAAACAAATCCAAAAAATTTAAAAATTTTAACGGCTGTGGTTGGTTTTGGTAAAGATTTTAATGGCGATGGGGGATCAAATGATGTGTTGGAGGCTAAACGTTGGGGTGAACAGGGTGAGGGGGGGTGGTACTCTGGCCAACACGCAAGTGATATCGTAAAAAGTTTTACACAATTCTTGAAAACTGTTAAGACTGAGATTCCAGGGGTAAGCACTGGGACAGCAACTGTACCTGTAGATGCCTTAAATAGCTCTGCTATACAACCTTATGGTTATTTCCCACAATTTGTACCCAAGGTAGCCACATGGCAAAAACAGCAAACATGGTACGGTAATTTAAAAAAATATTTTGCGGTCAATGGTTCTTTATATGGCACGAAAAGTGGTGCCGAGCCTGTAATGCAAAAAGATGAAATTAAAAATGTTATCGGAGAGTGGAATAACTCACAATTTGATAATAGCTCGCCTGAAATTGCGTTTCGTTATGGTGCTTTAAGCCAGTTAATGCGAGGCTACAATGCTGACTTAAACCCTAAAGAACGCATAATTTTCACTGACTTTATATATAAAGATTCTCAAATTGGACAAAATCTACTGTTGAGCTCATTTGATCCAGACACAAATCAAATTGAACGTCAGGCAATTTCGACTTCATATAATTTAGATGCAACAGCACCATATCGTGAAGAATTAATGAACTTGTTAGGCTATGAAAATGCAACGGGTGGGCAAGACTTACAGAGTTTAGCAGCTACTAGTATTTCTGACCGTGTAGCACAAATAGGCGCTATTTTGCATTCAAATCCTATTTTAATCACCCAGTCTGGAAAGCCATTTGTTAATAAAGTAACTAAGGCGGTAGATACTACAAATCGTGAAGATTATGTTCTGTTCGGCTCAACACAAGGCTTGTTACATGTATTGGATGCAGAAACAGGCAAAGAAAAATTTACATTTTTACCTAAAGAAATAATAGAAAATCAAAGTGAAGCATTTAAATATGATAGTGGTAACACTTCAGGTGGGAAAGAAAAATTATATTATGGTATTGATGGGGAGTGGACTGCACATACAGTTTATGTAAGTAAAACTGATGGGACGTTAACTGTGAATGGTGGTTCTCGCACAATTATTAATGATTTTGGTAATGAGCAGAAAATTAACATAGAAGGGAAACAATGGGTATATGGTGGTATGCGTATGGGGGGGCGAAGCTATTATGCGTTAGATCTTACTAATATTGATAGACCTCAGGTTAAGTTTCATATCGACCCAAATAATCGAAAAATTCATTATTTACATGGTTCAACAACTAAGTATCATGACATTTCTGAACTACAATACATGGGACAAAGTTGGTCTAAACCCACACTTGCATATGTAAATTGGTTCGGCACTAGAAAGTTGGTGATGCTTGTTGGTGGTGGTTATGATGCTGGTGGTACAGACGGAGATGGTTTATACACAACTAAACTTGTTGGTGGGGTTTGGGTTAAAGATAAAAGAAATGGTTATGAAGGATATGAAAAGCCTAACTATGATCAAACAAATAAAATCGGTGCTGGTGTTTATATGTTTGATGCAGATAATGGTGATTTGCTATGGTCTGTAAGTGGTAATTATACGAACACAACAACTGGCAGCCGAAATATTAAATTAAAAGGTAGCGGTGTTGGTATGGATTATAGTGTTGTAAGTTCAATCAAAACCGTAGATCGTAATAATGATGGATTGGTGGATCATTTATATTTTGCTGACCTAAAAGGTCAAGCTTTCCGTGTAGACTTTAACCCAACAAGTGGCGAATTTAATTCCCAAGTGAATAAAATTTTAGATATATCTTCGACAAAGCAGCGTTTTTATACCGAACCTACATTTACAATTCATTCTCAAGGTGTGGCTGTTGTAAGTTTTGCATCAGGGAATAGAAGTAGCCCACTGTATGGAAAAAATATAAGTGTGACAACAGCGGATGATTACGATGGAGTATTTGTTGTATATGACTATGATAACTATTCGACTAAATATCCAACGGCGACTTTTGGTACTCGCACCTTAGGAAATACATCAAATGGTGGGGTGACTAAATTACGTCTATTAGACACACGAATTACTGATGATATATCGAGTGATAACAGTAAACGACCAGTAATTAATAAAGTAAACGGAGATGGTGGTTGGTATTATTTGTTTAACAAGGAGGAAAATCTGACAAATACGGTAACTAAAGGTAAGCAAATACTTAAGAGTTTTGCTTCATTGGTTGCTGTAGAAGGAGATCTTTATGTGCCTGTTTTTGATGCATCTAAGGATGGAACTACAGGGAGCTGTAGCGCAGGTGTTGCTGGTGAGACAAGTTTACAGCGCTTTTGTTTACCTTATGGTCATTGTAAAGATAATATTTTCATTACCTTAGGTGCAGGTATCGGTGAACCGATTATGGGTGGAGGTCGAGATGGAGATAATAATAAGCGTTCTCTCTTGATCTTAAATGAAGATAAAAAAAATGGAACTGGATCAACAGGAGGCACTACGACTGTAACTCAGATTAAAGACTATGGTAGTGGTTTAAAATTCATACCTAATCGTTGGTATGAGCAGTATGCTCAGGGTGGTGGTTAATGCAAACAGGAACTAAAGGTTTTACTTTAATAGAACTTATGGTTGTTGTGGTTATCGTAGCTATTTTAGCTGCGATAGCTTTGCCTAGCTACCAAGAGTATCTGCGTAAAAAAGATATGGCTTTAGCCCAGCAGGAATTGTTGAAATTAGCTGATCAATTGGAAAGGCACAAAGCTAAAAATTTTTCATATAAAAACTTTAATCCTCAGTTTTTATATGAAGGTACAACTAGTCCATTAAGTATTATTTATGTGCCAGGTGTTACTTTAGATGCAACAAAATCAAAATATAAAATTGAAATTAAAGATATAAGTTCAACTACGGTCACAAATTTACTTACAACAGATTTAGGTGCAGCTTGGTCTATGAAAGCTTCACCTGTAAATAATGATCCTAGGTTATATACTTTTCTAATCACAAGCCATGGCTTAAAGTGCAAAGCGCGTGAAAATAGCAACGTGTCTTTTGTTGCTTGTACAGGACAAGGGGTTGAAGAATGGTAGTAAACAAAGGACTTACTTTAATCGAGTTAATGATCGTGGTTGCAATAATCGCAATTTTAGCTGCTATTGCTTACCCTTCTTATCAGGAATATGTGCAAAGAACGAAGAGGGTCGAGGCACAAGTTGAACTAATGGAAATTGCGAACAAATTGGCTAGTTATAAATTAGCGAATGGTTCATTTTATGGAGCGAATTTAACAAAGGTGTATGGCAGTAGTAGTATTTCTAAATCTGGTTCTGCAACATACAGCTTAGAATTATCAAGTACAGAAATAGATCCCACCCATAACTGGGTATTGACTGCTAAACCTATTGGTTCCCAAGCTAAGACTGGCGCTATGACGATAGATTCTACAGGGCGCCAATGCTGGTTTAAAGGTAAGGATTCACCAGTAACAACAGATACTTGTTCCGCTTGGTCCGATAAATAAATTCTAACTGCTGATAACCTAAAATTTGATCTTTCATTCAGGGCGAAATTCACGTAAAATACTGCCCTCTATGAAAGGGGTTTGAAATGTATCGATGGTCGGTACAGGGATAATCCGTAAAAACTATAAGGTTGTATCATGGTAGTTATTCGTCTTACTCGTGGTGGTGCTAAAAAGCGTCCATTCTATCAAATCGTTGTAACTGACAGCCGCAATGCGCGTGACGGTCGTTTCATCGAACGTATCGGTTTCTTCAACCCAACAGCTCAGGGTAAAGCAGAAAAACTTCGTTTAGATGCTGACCGTTTTGCTCACTGGGTTGCTCAAGGTGCTCAACCGTCTGAACGTGTTGCTTCTTTAGCTGCTCAAGCGAAGAAAGCTGCAGCTGCTGCATAATTTTTACAAATTAAGTCGTAGGTAGCCCATGACACCAACACAGAATGTGCCCGAAGATCGTATTCAGATTGGACAGCTACGTTCAGCATATGGATTAAATGGGTGGCTCTGGGTCTATTCCAATACAGAACCCATGAGCAACATATTTGACTACCTGCCTTGGTACATCGAAACCAAAGCAGGTTGGCAAGTCGCAGATGTAAAACGTTGGAAACCACATGGCAAAGGCTTGGTGGTCAGCTTAAAAGGTGTGAGTGATCGCACTGGAGCAGATGAACTGGTCGGCGCAAATATCTGGATTTCAAAATCGCAACTGCCTCAACCAGGCGTGGACGAGTATTACTGGTCAGATTTAAAAGGCTTAACCGTGTTAGGTCTGGATGATGACGAACAGGAAATTAATCTCGGTCAAATCCATGAACTGTTTGAAACAGGTGCCAATGACGTGATGGTGATTCGCGCAACTGCCGATAGTGTCGATGGTGAAGAGCGTATGATTCCATGGCATAAAGATGTGGTACAACGTGTTGATCTCGAAGCGGGTCGCATCTACGTCAATTGGGGCGTAGATTATTAATCCTTTCAGGATTCGCAGAGCAGGAAAATAGAGGAGTCTGCGGTGTTTTTTGCAGTCATTACGCTTTTTCCTGAAATGTTTGAGGCGATTACACGTTTCGGTATTAGCGGGCGCGCAGCACAACGTGATCTGATGCAAATTCATTGTATCAATCCTCGCGATTATGCGCAGGGCAACTACAAACGAGTGGATGAACGTCCATTTGGTGGTGGTCCTGGTATGGTGATGATGGCTGAGCCGTTGGCACAAGCAATCCAACATGCCAAAAACCTTGCACAGCAAGTGGGTGCAGTTCATGTGCCAGTGGTGTATATGTCACCACAAGGTAAAACCTTAAACGAAACAGCAGTACAACAATTTGTTCAATATGACGGATTAATTGTGCTGTGTGGTCGTTATGAGGGGGTCGATGAACGTTTAATCCAAAACTATGTAGATCAGGAATGGTCAATTGGAGATTACGTGTTATCGGGTGGTGAACTGCCTGCGATGGTGTTGTTGGACAGTATTATCCGGAGACTTCCAGGTGCGATGTCTGATGAACAATCACATGTGCAGGACTCTTTTGTGGATGGTCTTTTAGATTGCCCACAATATACCAAGCCAGACCATTTTGAAGGGTTGGACGTGCCTGAAGTATTAAAATCGGGTCATCATGCCAATATTGAAAAATGGCGGTTTTTGCAGCGCTATCAACGTACACTTGAACGTCGACCTGAGTTGATTGAAAAAGTTGAGTTGAGTAAGCAGCAGAAAAAATGGCTAAAAGATTCGCAAGGGTAGACCAAATAATTGGTTTATCTAAGCACAATGGCTACAGGCAGTTGGTTTGTAGTCTTAAATAGGCTCTTTATGCATTGAAGCGGTCAGGCATAAAGGGAAAGTCAATCGGGTCTATGCGCTTTAGCCTCTATACCCAGTGGAAATCAGACCTCTTCTGACCCACACATACTGGAGATACCCCATGAGTGGTAAGCATCCTTTAGTACAAGCTGTTGAAAATGCACAGCTTAAGCAAGACATCCCAGCTTTTGCACCAGGCGATACAGTTATCGTTCAAGTAAAAGTAAAAGAAGGTGATCGTGAGCGTCTTCAAGCATTTGAAGGTGTGGTAATTGCGAAGAAAAATCGTGGTTTGAACTCTGCGTTCACAGTACGTAAAATTTCTAGCGGTGTTGGTGTTGAGCGTGTTTTCCAAACTCACTCTCCAATCGTTGCTAAAATCGAAGTGAAACGTCGTGGTGACGTTCGTCGTGCTAAACTTTACTACCTACGTGAATTGTCTGGTAAAGCTGCACGTATTCGTGAAAAATTACCAGCACGTAAACAAGGTTAATTTTAACTTTGCGTTACAGCTAAAAAATGCGCCTAAACGGCGCATTTTTTTATGTGTGCTATTTGAATTTATAAACCTTGTAGTTTTAAACGGTTGGCATGCTGACGATAGACATCAACTGGGTCCGGAGCAAAAATGCTTTTTAAACCTAATAGTTGGTTGACTTCATCTAAGTGATTCCAATGGTAATTGTCACGGACAGTTTGACCAAATTTAGCACTACAGCGTGAAACCAGACCATCGTTATCGCGACCATTATCAATGAGTAAACTGGTGGCTAACATGGCTGAATCTGGGTCAAGTACGTTGGTGACTGCACTGGTACCTGTAAATGAATAGAAATGGATACCTTTTTCTTGATATGCGCCCTCGCCACAACTGGTGGTTGGCATACCCATTGGGAATTTTTTGTTGAATTCTGCTGAGCCAGCTAAAGTTAAGCTGTTTGCACCTGCCAATGAGTCATGTGGATAGCTGTTTGGGTCTAAACCTTGTGCCCAAGTAATGGTTTTGGAAACCAAATTGACCATATCAATTAATGGCTGTTCAAGTGGTGTGCCCTGCACTTTTAAAATAAAGTCAGCCACTGGTGAACCTTTGTTTGGTGCACCTACCGCAGTGAGTGAAGCTACTTTAGAGGGCATTACACCTGCTACATAACGAATGGTTGGTCCGCCATGTGAGTGACCAATTAAATTCACTTTGCTTGCGCCCGTAATTGCCAGAATTTCATCTACTTGTTGAGCCAGTTGCTCACCACGAATTTCTGATGAGTTAAACGGAGATACTCGGGTTGCCCAAGTGTTCGCACCATTACGTGCTAAATTCGGTAAAATTTGATACCAGTAGTCGACACCAAGTTGGTCGTTACCAATCGTTGTAAATCCAGCCATGCCATGAGTAAACACAATTGGATATTTGGTTTTGGCATAATTAGAGTAAACAAAGTTGGATTTCACTTGGTCTGCATTTGATGCATGCGCAGTGGTGAATGTGCTTGCTGCAATTAAGCCTGCAATGAATAGTCCATATTTCATATAACATCCTCTATTTTTATTGTGCTTTCCTAGCATGACAACATCTATTGTCAACTTTTATTATTCAGGAAACTTACCATAAAGCAAGCCCTGAATGATAAATGGTGTTCAAAAAAGCATTGTGGTGGTACAACTTTTTTTGGATATTCAAGTGATATCCGTGACAACACGTTTAATGGGCAAAATCAAACCTGAGGTAGATAAACACCTTATAAACCTTGAAGTTTCAAACGGTTGGCATGTTGTCTGAATAAAGTTACAGGGTCTGGTGAAAATAGTCCTGTTAAGCCAAACATCATATTGGCTAGGTCAGTATGGTTCAGTCGGTAGTTGTCTCGAATCACATGGCCAATATGGGTACTACAACGCGCGACCATTCCGTCATTATCTTTGTGGCCATAAGACAACGGCCCTAATTGCATTAAAATACTATCAATGTCCAGTAAATTGGTGGTTTGTGAAACACCTGTCCAAGAATAGTAATGAATCCCACGATCCACTTTGGCACCGCTGGTATTACAGTTGGCAGCAAGCGCTGTGGTTGGGAAACGTCTGTTAAAATCGGCAGAGGCCGTTTCAGTGAGTGATGCCATTGAAGCATCAAAATCAATAGGCATGTCGGGTTGAGCTTGTGCCCAGCTAATCAGTGGTGCGACCATATAATCGCCCAAAATATTAAAAGCGGTACGTGATAAACGATTGTTCTGAATATCATCGGCAACTTTTGAACCGCGGAATGTACCTGCTACACCTGTAATTGAGGCAACATATTCAGGTTTGGTAGCAGCCACATAACGCACCGTTGGACCGCCATGCGAGTGACCAATTAAATTGACTTTGGCCTTGCCTGTAATGGCCATGACTTCTTCGACTTGGGCAATTAACTGTTCACCGCGAAATTCTGTACGATGTGCAGGCGAGAGCTGTGCTGCAAAAACGGTAGAGCCATTGCGTGCCAGATCAGGCAAAATTTGATACCAGTAATCCATGTTGAAGATTTCATTGCCAATGCGTGACCAGCCTAGCCAGCCATGCACCATTAACAATGGATATTTGGTTTTGGCATAGTCTGATTTGACTCGTTCCTGAACAGCTAAAACGCTTGGCGCTGCTTGGGCTGTGCTTGTCATTCCGTATAGACAGCCGATTGCTGCCAGTGAAAGGGCACGTGTGTAATTGATCATGGTCATAACAATCCTGTGTTCTTTATTTTTATGGTGAAAAATTGTGATCTAAGCGCCTCCCTTACAGCTTAGTGTTTGTTGCCTGTTGGTAGTCATCTACGACTATTTTTTGTACGATTCGATATTTTTCCATGTGCCATACATAAAAAACATATCATTTGAGGACAGTTCTAGGCTGTGAATGAACAGATTTGTAAAATTAATTTAATATACAAATGTCTTTAAATATTAAGTATATGCGTAACTTAATATCTTGCTTTAAATGTGTGAAAGGGTGCACTGAAACAATAAAAAATAGGGCAGTGATTTGCCCTATTTCTTTGCAGTTGAATACAGCAGTTGTTCAATCTGCAAAAGGTAGTTTGTCGCCTTGATCATGCACTTGTTCAAAAGTGTCTAAACGTAATTGTTCTTGAGGGTTGCTAAAATGCTGGGTGCGCAGTTGTTGTACCGCTTGTTGTTTGGCATTTTGGCTCATACCGCTTTTCATGATCTGATCACGCTCAGTCAAATAGCCTTGTACCCGAGATTTCCACTGACTACGTTGTCCATCTAACTGTTCTAAACGCTGGGTAGCTTCTGGGCCTACCAAGTTTAGACGCATGTCACGAATTTCTGCGGCAGAACCGCCACGTGCTTTAATTGCTGCGGTTAAACTGCGCAAATCCTGTAAAGTATTTAACTGCTCTAAATTCTCCTGCCAATCTTGCGGGAGTTGTTTAAATAATTCCTGTAATTTTTGCGCTTTTTCAGCTTCGGACAATTTTTTATCATCCATCACCGCCATGCGTTTTAAGGTGTATTCGTGGTAGATATCTTCCGTACCAAATAAACCTTCAATTTCATAATCTGAAAAATACTGTTTACGCAGGTTTTGCATATTGCTAAAAATGCTGCGGTAATATTGTGGATCTTCCTGACTCAAGTTCGGTGCTTGCAGTTGCCCCAACGCATTTCTGTAGTCTAAATAACGCTGCCATAAATCTAAAATTTGCGATAAAGCAGGTTCTTTATGGCTTTGCGTGATATAGGCTTTAAAATCTGTGCTGATTGCTTCAAGGCTCTTTTCGCCATATTGGGTAATAAAATATTCAAAACAATTGCGAGTTTGTTCATTAACGATCAGGCGGTTGCTTGAATCTAGTCTGAGCTGACAATTGATTTCGGTATCTTGCTGGCTTGGACTTAAAAATGACGCGGCAGCGTTATTGTGCATGGCCTGCTGCATGCGTATCTGTTCAGCACTTTGTGTATCTGAAGTCTGTTCATGAGAAGTAGATTCAGATGTGCCTGACTGCGGCATCAGCCAATACACCAAAGCGGCAATGGCTAGAATCACAACAGCTAAAACAATCCATATTTTATTTTTCTGCATTCCGATGCACCTGTTTCATCCGTTTTATTTTTTTAATCGGGTTTCAATATGCCATAAAAGTTGGTAGCTGTTCTAGAAAAGTTGTCATTTATCTCGGCAGATTGTTACCATGACACAGTTTTGCTTTGACTTACTTTTTGCTATGAAATCATCTGCGGCTAAAATTCAGCGTCGTGCCATTAGTGGTGTGTTTTTATTAAATAAACCTTTGGGGATTAGTTCTAATGCGGCTTTGCAAAAAGTACGCTGGTTGTTTCGGGCGCAAAAAGCAGGGCATACGGGGGCATTAGACCCATTGGCTTCAGGTTTGTTGCCTATTTGTTTAGGTGAGGCCACCAAGTTTTCACATTATTTACTCGATTCTGTAAAACGCTATCAGACCACCATTCAATTCGGGCATAGCACTACGACAGGAGATGTAGAAGGTGAAGTCTTGTTACGGCAAGCTGTGCCAGCATTAAGCCAAGAAAAAATTGAACAGGTTTTGACGCAGTTTCAGGGCGATATTATGCAAGTCCCGCCCATGTATTCTGCCTTAAAAAAAGAAGGTCGTCCGTTATATGAGTTGGCTCGTCAAGGCATAGAAATTGAACGTGAAGCACGCCCAGTTACCATTTATGCGATTGAGCTACTGTCATTTACCGAAAACAGTATCACGCTGGATGTGACCTGTTCCAAAGGTACATACATTCGTGTGTTAGGTGAAGATATTGCCAAAGCTTTAGGCACTTATGGACACCTGACTTATTTGCATCGGATTAAAACGGGGCATTTTGATCTGATTCCAAGCTATAGCATTGAATATTTGGAAAGTTTAAGCGAAGCGGAACGTGAAGCCTTATTGCTGCCTGCTTATGCGCCTGTACAGCATTTTCCACAGGTTCAGGTGCCTGAAGGTCGGGCTGAATATTTTAGCCGAGGCATGGAAAGTAATATCGAGCATCCTGCTGTTGCACAAGTATTGGTGTTTGATGGTGAGCGTTGTTTAGGCTTGGCAGAAATTACCGACAAAAAACGCTTGGTGCCTAAACGAGTGTTAAATCTTTAAAATGCAGTGAGATAGTCTGTTTAAACTTGTGCTATGAAGACGTAAAGTTTCTCATACAAATCTTTGCAGGATTTCAGCTTCATGCCCTATACAGTAATTAGAGCTAAAAACTGAAATTAAAAACCGACAATAAAACCGAGCGTTGCGTTAGCCAGTGACATTTGCTTGCCAGCCAGCATCGGTTTAAAACAAGAGGTCTGCACATGAATATTTTTGAAGCTTTGCGCCAGAGTCACGAGATTCAACGAGATTTAGCCACCCAACTCATTCAAACGTCGGGCGATAGTCCTGAGCGTAGAGCCTATTTTGAACAACTCAAAAACGAATTGTTTGCCCATGCCGTGGCAGAAGACCGTTATTTTTATATCCCTTTAATGATGATGGATGCAGGGTTGAATATTACCCGCCACGCCTTGTCTGAACATCATGAAATTGATGAGTTGCTAGAACAGTTGACCGAAACTGAAATGAGCAATACAGGCTGGTTGGCTGTGGCCAAACAATTGTCAGAAAAAGTCCATCACCATTTAAAAGAAGAAGAACACGGTTTTTTCCAACAGGCAGGCAAAATTTTATCTGAATCGCAAAAACAAAGTTTGGCCAAACAATACTTGGCAGAGTATGAAAAATATAAACAAATGTCTAAAGACAGTTTGGTTTAAGTTTTCATTCAAAATGCCATTTAAGCACTGTGTGGCTGTTTGGATTTTTTCACGGCTCTAAAGGTCACACCAACTGAAGCCAGCATAATGCAGCACAAAGCCAGCCATTGCAGGCTGGTGATTTTCTCACCCAATAAAACCAAACCTGTAAGTGCAGCCAAAGCAGGCGACAAACTGGACAGTGTGCCATAGCTCATTTTGCTGAGTTGTTTCAGTGCTTGTAAATCTAAAGCATAAGGAATGGCAGTAGCGAGTACTGCAATAGCAAGTGCTTTGCCCCAATATTGAGTTTCAAACAGCGCAGGTGCATTGTTATATAATCCAAATGGAATCAGGGCCAAAGCCGAAATACTGATAGCGATGGTCAGTGCATGCATGCCAATATTTTGCTGTACCACTTTCTGGCCGAAGTAAATATAAAAGGCCCAGCATAGTCCTGCACCCAAAGCGAATACTGCGCCCAAGATGCTAAAATTATCGCCGTGAGCTTGTCCCCATGGCACCATAAAAATAATGCCTAAAATGGCCAAGAACACCCAGATATAATCTTTACGGTTTTGAATGGACAATAATGCCAAACCCAAAGGTCCGACAAATTCCAAACCCACTGCAATGCCTTGCGGTAATTTGCCCAAAGACAGATAAAACAAAATATTCATGCAGCCCAAGGCTGCGCTATAGCACAATAAATCACGCCATTTTAAATACGACAGCCGCGAAAGAATTTGCCATGAGCGAAACATGATTGCCACAATCACGCTGGCAAAGCACAGCCGTAAAATTGTCACGCTAAGCGGGTCGAGTACCTGAAAGAGTTGTTTGGCAAATGAGGCACTGATTTGATAGGAGATCATGGACAGAACCATGAACAACACCGCAGTGAGTTGGGCGTTTGGCATGAGGCAGGAAAATACTCTAAAGCGTCAGAATAGGAATACGGGGGAGATTATACCAAGTTTAAAATATTAGTGGGTTGTAGCACGATGCTGTGCAGATGCAGCAGACATAAAAAACCACAGTACGCAGACTGTGGTTTTTTGTAGCATGCGCTGCTGGTATTAGAACAATACACGTACGCGAATTGTGCCTTCAACTTCATGCAAGGTATCAAGCGCTTCTTTAGATGCTGTTGCATCAACGTCCATTACCAAGTAACCGACATCACCTTTGGTCATAAGTGACTGACCAGAGATGTTGATGCCGTGTTCAGCAAACAGGTTGTTAATTTTAGACAATACACCTGGAATATTTTGGTGAATGTGTAATAAACGGTGTTTGCCTTCGGTTAATGGCAGTGCAATTTCTGGGAAGTTCACTGCAGATAAAGTCATACCTTTATCTGAATATGCAACGAATTTCTCTGCAACTTCTAAACCAATGTTCGCTTGTGCTTCCATCGTCGAACCACCCACGTGCGGTGTTAAAATCACGTTTGGTAGGTTGCGTAGTGGAGAAACAAACTCTTCACCATTGGCTTTTGGTTCTTTCGGGAACACGTCAACTGCAGCACCTGCAATATGACCAGACTTGATCGCATCAGCTAAATCTTCAATAACGACACAGGTACCACGTGCTGCGTTAATGAAAATAGAGCCTTCTTTCATCTGTGCAAATTGTTCTTTTGCCATGAAATTACGGGTAGATGGCACATCTGGAACGTGTAAAGAAACCACGTCTGCATTTGCCAATAATTCGCCCATTGAGCCAACTTGGCGTGCATTACCTAAAGGTAATTTGGTCACTGCATCATAATAAATCACGTGCATACCCATGCTTTCAGCTAAAACTGAAAGTTGAGAACCAATTGATCCGTAACCCACGATACCTAAAGTTTTGCCACGTGTTTCAAATGAACCTACTGCGGACTTATTCCAGCCACCAGCATGTGTGTCGGTTGATTTTTCAGGTACGCGACGTAGCAATAAAATTGCTTCAGCAAGTACTAACTCTGCAACCGAACGGGTATTTGAATATGGGGCATTGAATACTGGAATACCACGTTCCATTGCTGCAGTTAAGTTGACTTGGTTGGTACCAATACAGAAACAACCTACAGCAATTAGCTTGTTCGCAGCTTCAAAAACTTCTTCAGTCAGCTGTGTGCGTGAACGAATACCAATGAAATGCGCATCTTTAATCGCTTCTTTTAACGCATCGCCCTCAAGCGCCGTTTTACGATAATCGATGTTGGTATAACCCGCTGCATTTAACACGTCGATAGCGTTCTGGTGTACGCCTTCTAACAACAAGAAACGAATTTTATCTTTAGGTAGTGAAAGATGTTGGCTCATTACGGCTCCGCTACAAAGGCCAAATTTAGTGGCGGTATGATAACATAGGAGACGGGTCGATATACATTTCCTTTATGACCAAGTGTGCAGGTATTTTTTGTCAGATATAATCTCATTCAGAAATATTGGCTTAAATCTCCCTGTAATTTGCGGGTTATATTATCGGAATTGCCAATATTGACGGGTTTTTCAGAAAAATCGCTTATAATAAGCGGCATTCATGAAAGCCAACCCATGCTGTTGCTTTGATGCACAAAATTTTGTCTTAAGCATCTTCATCTAAAATCTTCAGAAGATGTTCAGACAGTCGCTTTTCTTCCTGTTTAATTCTTGCTAGGTCTGCAAACGATGAATGCTCCAGTCGCTTTAACACCTGAGTTATTGACCCAATTAACGGCAATAGTCGGTGAAAACCGTATTAAAACTGATGCTGATAGTCTCCAAAACTGGGGTCGTGACCATACAAAGCATTTTGATCCGAATCCATCGGTCATCGTTTTTCCATCCAGCACGGAACAAGTGCAAGCCATTGTGAAACTGGCCAATCAGTTTAAGGTTGCAATTACGCCATCGGGCGGGCGTACAGGTTTGTCTGCGGGTGCAGTCGCAGACAACGGTGAAATTGTGGTGAGCATGGACAAGATGAATCAAATCTTGGAGTTTTTCCCTGCAGACCGTATGGTGCGCGTGCAAGCGGGTGTCGTGACCGAACAACTGCAAAACTATGCAGAAGAACAGAGTATGTATTATCCAGTCGATTTTGCCTCTTCAGGCTCTTCACAAATTGGCGGTAACATTGGCACCAACGCAGGCGGTATTAAAGTTATTAAATACGGCATGACTCGTAACTGGGTGTTGGGTCTGACTGTGGTGACAGGCAAGGGTGACATCCTTCGCCTAAACAAAGGCATGATCAAAAATGCAACGGGTTATGCACTGCAACATTTATTTATTGGCGGTGAAGGTACACTCGGTTTAGTGACCGAAGCTGAGATTAAACTAGAGCGCCAACCGCAAGATTTACAAGTGATGGTATTGGGTGTGCCTGATTTTAATTCAGTGATGCCTGTATTACATGCCTTCCAAGCCAAAATTGATCTGACTGCATTTGAATTCTTTGGTGAATTGCCAATGCAGAAAGTGTTGGATCATGGCCATGTGCAACGTCCATTTGAAACTAAATGTCCATTCTATGTGTTGCTTGAATTTGAAGCGCCATTTGAACCAATTATGGACAAGGCGATGGAAATTTTTGAATACTGCATGGAACAAGGCTGGGTGATGGATGGCGTGTTGAGCCAAAGTCTAGACCAAGTCGAAAGCTTATGGCGTTTGCGTGAAGACATTTCTGAGTCGATTGCGCCGTTCATTCCATATAAAAATGATATTTCAGTGCTGATTACTCATGTTCCTGCATTTATTCAGGAAATTGATGCGATTGTGGCAGAAAACTATCCTGACTTTGAAATTTGCTGGTTTGGCCACATTGGTGACGGTAACTTGCACCTGAATATTCTAAAACCTGCAGATTTAAGCAAAGATGAATTCTTTGCTAAATGTCAGGTGGTGAACAAGTACGTGTTTGACACAGTGAAGAAATATGATGGTTCAATTTCTGCAGAACACGGTGTGGGGATGACCAAAAAACCATATTTGGAATATTCTCGTTCGGCTGAAGAAATTGAATATATGAAAGCCTTGAAGCAAGTATTCGACCCTCAGGGCATTATGAATCCAGGCAAATTATTTGATCTGTAATTCATTTGAGTTAATAAAAAACGCATCCTTGTGATGCGTTTTTTTATGCTGAGATTTTAATTTTACATTTCTATGCTAGCGTTTTTGCACTAACAAGGCATCATAGAAGTATGAATAATAATGAACATTTTGGAGGAATTATGTTGCGTTTAATCACGGTTTCAGCATTGGGTATTGGGCTATTGTCAGGTTGTGCAACCACACAAAATATTATTTCACAGGTCAGTCCTGCAGAAACGCCTTTGGCGCAAGTATTAAAACAACGTCCAGATTTGCGTAAACAACTCAGCACGGTGGAAATTCGTCAATACTTTAACCGTGTGGAAGCACCAACTGCGGCAGAAGTAAAAATTACCGAAACAGGATTAATGGACGATTCAGTGCGTTCTATTCGCAGCATTTATCACTTCAAAAATGTGAATGGGCAATGGCAGCAGGGCGATGTACAGACTGCTTATTTATGTGCACGTGGTAAAAATACCAAGACTTTCCAAGCAAAAAAATGCCCTTAATTTATTAGTTGTCGTTATTCGGCATATCATTCATCTATGAATCTAAAGCTTGGCTCAAATGAGTGATGTTCTAAAAGTGCAACAAAGCGTCTGTGGATAATACTCGTGTTATCCACAGATTTTATTTAGGATCAAACATCTTCCATTCAGTTCAGGCTGGTACGTAAAGCTATGTCACTTAAAATATTGGCGTTTCTACACCGCAATGATAGCCGTTTTGCCATGGGCGATTTCTATCCTGTCCTTTCGATCTTTTCGCATTATGAATTGGGCAATACCGTATCGCCTTTTTTATTGCTCGATCATTTGGGGCCAGGTGTTTTAAAACCAACGCAATTGCGTAAAGGGGTTAGTGAACATCCACATCGGGGTTTTGAAACGGTCACGCTTATGTTTCAGGGTGAATTAGAACATCGTGATTCAAGCGGTGGGGGGGAGGAATCATTGCTGAAGGTGACGTACAGTGGATGACAGCTGCTTCAGGGGTGATGCATCAGGAAGTCTTTAGTGAAGCATTTTCTAGGCAAGGTGGTGCTTTTGAAATGCTGCAATTGTGGGTCAATTTGCCTGCCAAAGACAAAATGAATCCGCCGCGTTATCAACGTTTACGTGCGGCACATATTCCTAAAATTATGTTGGCAGATGATACGGGTTATGTGCGAGTGATTGCTGGTGAGTATCAACAACAAGTAGGGCCTGCCCAAGTACATTCGCCTATGCACGTATATGATGTATTTGTAAAACAAGGGCATCGAATTCAATTGCCTGCGCAATCGGGCGAGACCACCTTGTTGTATATGCGTTCTGGGCGTGCCCAATTTCAGTCTACAGATGAAGAATGGGATGATCATGCTTTAGCCGTGATGTCGAGTCTAGGAAATGATGTTGAATTGACAGCATTACGTGACAGCCATTTTTTATATTTAAGTGCTACGCCTTTGCATGAGCCGATAAATGGGCATGGTCCATTTGTAATGAACAGCTATGCAGAAATTCTAGAGGCATTTGATGATATTAAAACAGGCAATTTTATCCGTTACCCCGCTGAAGGAAGTGATGCCTGATTGGGTCTGATGTCGCATCAAGTGCCAGGTTCTATTCATCTCAATGACTAAAAAAATGCGCCACAAATTTGCCATTCAACTCTGTTAAACTGCAGCTCAATTTTCTATTTTATGGGCTAAACGCTGCTGTGTTGCATCGTTTAGTCCTTTATAACTCATGCCACAGCAGCAAAAAAATACCATTCAACGTGCCACACTCATGTTTCCCTTGGCTTTGGTCTTGTTTGAGTTCGCAGTTTATATTGGCAATGACTTGGTTCAACCTGCGATGTTGGCCATCACACAAGATTTTGGTGTCAGCAGTGCATGGGCAGCTTCGTCCATGTCATTTTATTTGTTGGGCGGTGCTTGTGTGGCGTGGTTATTGGGGCCACTCTCTGACCGTTTGGGGCGCAAAAAAGTATTATTGGGCGGCGTGGCATTTTTTACTCTGACCTGCTTATTGATTCTATTAATTCAGAATATTGAAAGTTTCCTAGCCCTCCGTTTTTTACAAGGGTTTGGCTTGTCGGTCATTAGTGCAGTCGGTTATGCGGCTATTCAGGAAAATTTTGCAGAGCGTGATGCAATTAAAGTCATGGCACTCATGGCAAACGTCTCTTTACTTGCTCCCTTGCTAGGCCCAGTCTTAGGTGCATTTATGATTGAGCATGTTTCTTGGCACTGGGGATTTATTGGCATAGCACTGTTGGCATTTTTGAGTTGGTTTGGATTGAAAGCCAAAATGCCTGAAACTCAGCAAAGTATTCCTAAACGTCCGTTTCGAGATGTTTGGGATGATTTTAAGCAAGTTTTTCAAAATACCAGATTCTTAGGTCTAACATTGGCGCTGCCTTTATTGAGCATGCCCTTAATGTTGTGGATTGCGTTATCTCCCGTGATGTTGGTTGAAGATTTAGGCTTTAGCAGTCTGCAATACGGTTTGGCGCAGTTTCCTGTTTTGGGTGGTTTGATTTTAGGAAATCTGGTGCTGATGAAAGTCATAGACCGTTTGCCTTTAGGTAAAACAGTCTTGATTGGCTTGCCTTTAATGTTGTTGGGCAGCGTGCTGATTGTATTGGGTGCAATTGGGCAAAGCTATTTTGTGTGGTGCTTGGTGATTGGCATGAGCCTGATCAGTTTTGGTGAGGGGATGAGCTTTTCAGTCTTATATCGTTTTGCCTTAATGTCATCGGAAGTGTCTAAAGGCACTGTTGCTGCCAGTGTTTCAATGCTATTGATGCTGTGCTTTTTTATTGTGATTGAACTGGTACGTGTTTTATATATTCAATTTGATATTTGGGCTTATAGTGTGGCTTGTTTGGTGCTGATAATGCTGTGGTTTAGTTTGCCACGCATGATGCTTAAACAGGTGATGCAGGAGCGAGTTGCTGCAGGGCAGTTTTAAGAGTGTAAATTTTTCTGCTGCATCATCAAACAAGGCGATGTTGTATCGCCTTGCAATATTTGATTTAGAAATCAAATATCAAATAATGTGTAATGTGATAAACGCTAAAAAGGACTTGTAGATTAAGCCTCTACAGGTTGTTCCATCTTTTTCAATTTAGCATCAAAAACAAATGGGCCAAAAGGTAAAATTGATGCAATTAAGCCCAAAATAAACATTTTAAGAGACCATTTTTGTTTTTCACAAACCACAAAAAGCACCACTAAAAATGCGATAAACAATACGCCGTGACCCATACCTACATATTTCACTAAAATTGGGTTATCGAACATATATTTCATTGGCATGGCAATAAATAACAACAATAAGAATGAAATACCTTCGAGTAAACCAACCAGACGTAATGTTTTAATGTTCATGCCAATCTTTTTAAAGTGGATAAAAATGCAGTGTAGCTGAAATTTAGACATTCGCAAAGATGAGCGGTTGTGATCTCTGCACATTTATAAGTTAGACACGATGTTTGCAAAATTGAGCTGTTTTCTGCTAGTTCGTAGCAAGTTTTTCAAAAATTAGTGAGTGTGGATATGAAACACGACTGATATAAAGCGAGACGAGCTGCATTGAGCTTATTTTTAGAATAATCCACAACAAGATGATTTTACTTTTTTGCGGATAAGTCGAAAGGCATGTGTATAACCCTTAACTTATCCACAATTGATTTTAAATGTTTTATTGAAAATGTATAAAGCGGGTTTAAATGACCCCACAGGCGATTCGCTCACCACCACCGCCCAATGGTTTTGGATGGTCGGCATAGTTATCGCCGCCTGCATGAATCATTAAAGCCAATCCTTCAACTTGTGCCAATGTTAAACGTGGTGCAATCACGGTTACTTTGGCTGTTCCATCGCTTGCAACACTTAAAGCAGGTAAATCACCTAAATGTCCTGTCAGTGGTGTGCCATGATGCGGGACATTTTTCGGATTAAAATGACCGCCCGCTGCCAAAGCAGCAACCATTTTTCCTTCTTTTTCTGCTGCTGCACATGAACCTTTTTCATGGATATGAAAACCTCGTTCACCTGCAGGGAGTTGCTGGAGTTGGGTGTGAATGACTAAGCCTGCTGCACTGTCACGCAGTTCGACCGTACCTAATTCTTTGCCAATACCTTGTGCTGAAACAGCATGCATTTTCACTAATTTTGATTTTTCTTGTGTGGTTGCGGTGGTGCTGCAACCCATGAGTACGAGACCACTAAAAGCAGCAAGACTGGCAAATTGGAGTATTGAGCGCATAAAAGACATCCTGTTTGTTGTGCATAATATTTAGGGATGTCTTGATTGAAACAAAGTTAGCCACGTTACAATACAACATTTGCGTAGTGGAATGTATGTACTGTGTTGAGCTGATTTGTTCAGATCAACACAGCCATGTGAGCAATATGATCAGAAAGAAAGCTTAATCAAGCTTTGAATTGGAAGATGAATCGTCTTCGGGTAGGTCGTGTGCAAGTGTGGCTTTCGGCATCATTAAAGCTTCGGGTTGATTATTTTCATGCAACCATTCACGCCAAATGGCCAGTAACACGGCCAAAATAACTGGGCCAATAAACAGACCAATTAAGCCAAAGCTAGCAATGCCACCCAGTACACCAAACATAATCAATAAGAATGGAATTTGGGTCGCACCTGAAATCACCAAAGGTCGGATGACGTTATCTGCCGTGCTGACTACACACACGCCCCAAGCCATAACGCCAATGGCTTCCATGGTATGCCCTTGGGTGAATAACCATAAGGATACCGAACCATAAGCCAGCGGTGGGCCAAAGGGAATCAGCGCAAATAAGAAGGTCACAATTGTCAGTACCATTGGGTTAGGTACATCGGCCACAAAATAACTTACACCTGCCAATAAGGCCTGTGCAATTGCCGTAAGACCAACCCCATACACCACGGCACGTGTGGTTTCAGAAATGGTATCTAAATAGTGGTGAATACGTGGCCCAATCACCATTTCTAAAGCCTTGCTGACTTGATGCAAGATGGTGTGACCATCACGATAGAAAAAGAAGAGCGATAACAGGGCAAAACCCAGTTTAATCAGATTTTTACTGACCTCATTAATGACCACTTTTCCGTAGTTTAAATGTCCCTGAATCCATAAGGAAATAGACTGCACAATACTGTTGGGATCGTGGTTAATTTCTTTGAGAGTGCGGGTGACTTCTTTTCCGATAATCGGTAAATTACGAATAAGATCAGGCACATCTAAATGGCCAGAAAAGACCTGTTTTTGCAATTCGTAATATAAATTGCGACCTTCATGTTGCAGAATAAAAATGGCAAAGGTGAGTGGAATACCTACTACCAACGTGACCAACAGCATCATTAGGGCTGCACTGAGTGTAGGACGATGACCGCATAGACGTAGCACCGACTGATACAGTGGCCAGCTCATGTAGGCAATAATTGCTGCCCAAACAACAGGAACAATGAAGTATTTGAGTATATGAAAACCCAAAAACATCAGGACAAAAAACAGTCCAAACAATAAAATTTTTTGTAATGTTGGCGCGTACTGTTGCACTGAATTCACTGAAACATTCCTAAGGTCATGTGCCATATTAACTGAAAAAAAAGCTCCCGAAAACGAGAGCTTGGTAAGTTCTGGTGAATAAACCCTAAACAGGGGATATTCTAGGCTTTAAAACCATTGGCTAGGGTCATCTACTATGGCGTTTAACACAGGTTGCCATTGATCTTGCATCTGTAAATAAGTCTTTTGAGTTTTATCAAAAATACTGAGACCCTGCATGGCCAATTGTCCGTAAGCGGCGCGTTCTGAAATCCAAGCCACAGGCTGCTGTTCAATTTTTTGGAAAAAGTCCTGAATATCTTTAGAACTGGCAGAGTTTGGTTTGACACGGTTGGCCAGTAATAAAATTTGTACCTTGCCTTTGCGAATGCGCTTAATATCTTGTAAATGCTTTAAAAAGCGACGAGTGGAGTCAATATCAAAAAACGAAGGTTGTAGCGGCGTGATAATAGCATGCGCTTCACTGACCAATTGTTCAGCATGCTCGCCCGATAATGCCCCAGGTGCATCAATAATTAAGTATTCAATATTTTTAGGTGCATCACCAATCGACTTTTCGTGACGCCAGTCCAGACTTTGAATTGGGGCGGCTGTTTCTGGTCGTTGTTTTAACCACTGTAGCGCAGATTTTTGGTTGTCGGCATCAGCTAAGGCAACTTTATAGCCTTTTTGTGCAAGTGCAGATGCTAAACTAATAGCCGTAATGGTTTTACCACAGCCACCTTTTTGGTTGGCAATCAATATAGTTTTCATGACCCTCGAATCGATTTTACGCTGCTCACTCCTAGCATAGCATTGTTTTATGCTCGGAATATGACAGTTGACAAAAGTCGTAAAGAGAACTGAAAAAATTCAGGATTAGAAGGTTAAATGTCAATTTGGATGGCCATGCTGATTGGGGCATGTATAGGCGTAGTGTTGACCACGCTGATTTTGAGTAATAGCCGTAACGGGCGGATTAAAGCTGAGTATGAGCAATATATTGCAGAAATTGAACTTGCTCATCAGCAGGCGTTATTGCAGGCGCAAAAGCGCAGTGTAAACACCAGCCGTGCGGTGCTAAAAGGCAAAATGGCAGAGCAACTGGCACCGATTATGCCAGAATTTCAGTATTTACCCAGTGATGCCAAATTTTTAGGTGATCCTGTCGATTATGTGGTGTTTGATGGTTATACCGATTATCGGGATGGCAACGGACGTGCCGAAGATATTGCCATTGTCTTAATTGATATTAAAAGTGGTGGTGCGCGTCTGACCAAAGGCCAGCAAGCCATTGCTCAGGCAATTCAGCAGGGTAAAATTCGTTTTGAAACTATCCGTATTGATTTTCAAGATAATGATTAAACATATCTCACGCTGTAACAACGCGACATGACGTCATCTTTGTGGGTTGCATGGCAATGTAAGAGGCATAGTTGGTTTTAGCTATTGAAGCAAAGTCTTTGCATTTAGATTTTAAAGTGATGACTTTAACTTATCATTTGGGTTTATGCACCCGCGCCAATAACATACGCTGCGCAAGGCTTGGAATGCCTGCAACATCGATATAGCGAACTTCGCCCAATTCAAAACCCGTTTCGAGTAGGGCGACTTCAATATCACGATTTAGATGGCAGCCATCTGCAACTTTCTTTTGAATAGGGGTAAGCAGGTGCTGTAAACGCTGAATATTTAGGCTTTGTCGGTTCAGCACATGCTCCACCACATGCAAAGTACCGCCGGGTTGTAGTACACGATAAATTTCCCGCAAACTTTGTGCCAAATCTGCAATGCTGCACAGCGTCCAAGTAGACACCACATGCTGTAGTTGTTCATCGGCAAAAGGGAGTTGTTCTGCACTTGCAGCAATGTGCTCAACTAAAAAGGGTGCTGCGTCAATTCGTTCCTGTGCCAGTTGAAAGACGGCTGCATTGGGCTCTAAGGCATAAACCGTATCGATATTTTGATAAAAAGCTAAATTGATCCCTGTACCAAAGCCTATTTCCAACACTTCACCTGACACGCCCAATAAAAGTTCACGGCGCAAATCCATGAGCGACGGGGTTTGCATGACTTGATTGAGCAGGTGCGGAAAAATATGTTTTTGATAAAGTCGGTACAGCATATTTTAATCTGATCATTCCTTTTTATTACCTTTGAGCTTAGCTGAAAAGTCTGTGCTTTTGCTATGTCAGTACATGCCAAAGACTGCATTTTGTTACTAATTTCAACTATTGTATTCATGATCTAGCGCTAAGATAAAAAGCTGAATACATGAATTTGATGGGCTGATGACCATGATGAAAAAGCATATTTCACTCAAACTGACCGCATTATTGTTGACTTTGGCTTTGCCATGTTCTGGCTATGCTTCGGTTGAGCGTAATATTGCCAAAGGCTTACCACCTGTCGTGAAAGGTCAGTCGATTGAAGTCTTGCAACCCTTTAAAGGTGATTTTCGGATTTTGGGTTCTAAAACCTATCAACATGATGCCCAAGCCAAATTTTCTCCAATTGATTATGCGGTGAGTTGGGGTTTATTTGCTGAACCTGAAATTGCCCGTCATATCACGGTCAATCAATATGACCGCTATTTAAACTGGAAAATAGATCGTTTGCCTGTACCTGCGGAACAAGCCATGCAAATGGTCTCCAATATGCACATCATTCCTGCCAACCCACAAATTGCCAAAGAAATTAAGAAGGTCAAACGTGGCGATTTGGTGCGTTTAAAAGGGGAGTTGGTGGAAGTCAAAGATCAGGATTTGGTCTGGACATCATCGCTTACCCCTACCGATACGGGGGATGGTGCTTGTGAGGTATTTCGCGTCAGTTCAATTCAGTGGATTGAAAAGGTTAAAAGTTAGGACAGGGTGATGAATGGCTATTTGCGCATGTGTTTGAGTGGATGTGTTGTGGCAGTGGGCATAAGTGCATGCACAGGTATGAATTCAAGCATTGATGGACAAACGTTTAAATTTACGGCACAGCAGCAATGTCCCGCATTGTTAGAAATGGATGTTGGGCAAACTTTAGAATTACAACTGAATGAAAACCTAAGCACAGGCTATCAATGGAGTTTGGTAGAGCCGCTGAAGTTATTTGATGTAGAAAGTATTTATCACACTGCTGAAGCTTCATCTTCTGCCCAAGTAGGGCAAGGCGGACAAAAAATATTTTATTTTCAGGCTATCAAGGCTGGTCAGGAATTGCTCCACGTGAAACATGCCCGAGCATGGGAAAAAACCGCAATACAAGAATGGCAATGTCGGGTGCGTATTTCTTGATGTGTTTGGTTATGCTAAACAGCTCGAATCATTGTTAGATTCAACGGCAAAGAATCTATAATTTCTTAAAATAAAAAGCCTTGTGAGGCTGTTTATAATCAGTATCACACGGCTTTCCTATCTAAATTTAAAACTAAAATACTCAAAATTATTTGGCGCTGAGTGCTTGCCCTTCAAATCGGATGCCATCCCAACCATGTTGCATAAACTGGCGAATGTTTTGGTGGTCACTGCCTGTCAGGTTTGCACGTACCGAGGCATAGTGTTCTGCAAACAAACTGAGGGTTTGTGCCTGATCTAAACCTTTTAACTGAGCAAAAGAAAATACTTTAGCGCTGCCCTGATTTTCAGTGGCAGCATTGTTTTGTTGTCCATTTTTAAATGCGGTTGGGGTGTGGTTATAGTGTGCTTCAATGAATGCAATCACATCGGCAAATGTTGCACTGCCTGCCTCAAGTTGAGCCAATAATTCTTTTGCCATGACATCCTCCACATGTGCCTAAATTGAAATAATATGCAGACTAGCGCAATTTGGTTTTGAGTGGAAAACTTTTTCGTGTATTTAACTTATGTGAATTAGGAAGATGTAAAATCTGAGCAAAGATATGGATGCTTCGGGCAAGATATCTTGAAATACAGAGTGATTGATATCAAATAACTATATTGACAAATATAGTCAAACACATACAATTTAGGTATTAAATTTTAAAAAAA